>JBHEOD010000011.1:0-2133 GCA_046261745.1 Binatia bacterium | reverse complement strand
CTTCATGGGAGTGAAGCGCGAGATGTCGTTCGACTGGGATCGGATGCAGCGGGTTCGCAACGGGCCGGGATCTCGCCGCCGCGTTTCGCAGCGCTGAGCCTCAGCGGCCGCGCGAACTGTTCTGGTCGGACAAGTCGCCTTGGGGAACTGACAGGGCCGCGACACGAAGCCGCGCGCCGGGTTAGCCTTTCGCGCGCTGCACGCTCTCCGGGAGAATTTGCCCCTTGGCGTCGGTGCGCGGCACCTTGATCTTCTCGAGGGTCTGCATGGTGTCCATGTTGACCCAGCCGACGCCCCTGGCGCAGGGGCGCGGTTGGCCGTCCTCGGCCACCATCGTCGGGCCGGGCTTGTTGAAATTGACCTGAAGTCGCTTTGCCATGACCGCCCGGGTTTAGCGCGGGACGGCGATCGATTCCAGCGCGGACGCCGGGCCTTCGGCAGCGTCTCTACGTCGACTCTCGGCTGCGTCGAGCAACCGATGCACGGAGCTGTCGACCCGTATTGCTCCGGCCGGGGCGATAGGCGAAGCTTCGGTTGTGTTGTCCGAACAGGTAGAGCCGTCGTCGCCGCCAGCTCACGTGGTGCAGCTCTCGCCGTCCACGCCGGTGAGCATGGCCGAATCCTGGTACGAGTTCGCGACGCCCGATCACTTCTGGATGAAGTGGCGCACGATCCTGCTCCGGCGGATGCTCGAGCGCACGCACGTGGACAAGGGACGTGGCCTCGACATCGGATGCGGCCAGGGCGTGTTGTTCCGCGAGCTCGAGGAGCTTCATTCCGTCACGATCGACGGCTGCGACCTCAACGTCGCGGCCCTCGAAATGGCCTTCCCCGGACGCGGCACGGTCTACCAGTACAACGTGTTCGACTATCACCCGGACCTGGTCGGCTCCTACGACTTCACAATGCTGATCGACGTGATCGAGCACGTCGAGGATGATGCTGCGTTCCTTCAGGCCGCCGCGCGCCACGTGAAGCCGGGCGGCGTCGTGATCGTGAACGTGCCGGCGCTCTCCATGCTTTACGGCCCCTACGACAAGGCGGCGGGTCACCTGCGGCGCTACTCGTCCGCATCGCTGAAGCAGGCACTGGAGAAGGCCGGCCTCGTCCCCGAACGCGTCGCGTACTGGGGATTCTCGATGATTCCGCTGTTGATCGTGCGCAATCTCGTGCTGCGCCGCACGCCGGAAGACGAGATCATCCGGCGCGGCTTCCAGCCGGTCCACCCGTTCGTGAACAGGGCGCTCGGCTGGATGCGCAGCATCGAGCTCGGGCTCGGCCTCACCTGGCCGATCGGCTCCTCACTCACCGCCATCGCGCGCGTACCGTCGCGCTCCTGAGAGAACCGGGGGCGTGAAGCCTTTTCGGGCGGCCAACCTTGCGACCTGCGCACTTGCGTTCGCGACGCTCGCGGTGCTGCCGGGGCTCGTGTCGATGTGGCGCTCGCCAGGATTCCCGGTGCAGGTTTTCACCGTGGACGACGGCCTCTACCTGCAGCGTGCCATCGGCGCGTGGCAGGGGCTCGATCCTTACGCGTGGACGTACTTCGAGAACGCCGTGAAGCGTCCACTCGCAGAGGTTGCGCTACAACGGCCCAATGCGGTCGTCGATATTGCGGCCGGCGGCGTCGCGCATGTCTTCGGGCTCTCGCCCGCGGGCCTCGCCGTCTTTCTCGACTGGACCTGCGGCGCGCTGTCGTTCGCGCTGTTCTTGGCGATCTTTCGTCGCTGGACCGACACATGGGTGGCCTGCGGCGCTGCCATCCTGGCGGTGTCGTTCCCGGGAGCGCTGATCCCGGAGCCGATCCTGCTGCTTCCGAACGCGGCGCTGCCGATGCTGGTGAACCAGCCGTTCATCGATCACGCATCGCCCGCATTCCGCGCCGTCTACACGCAGGTCAGCTATCCGTTTTTCCTGCTGGCGGTGTGGATGATGGTGCGGCATTTTCTCGGCGAATCGCGTTCGCGGATGGGCCTGCTCGCTGCCGGCACCCTGAGCGGGCTGGTCGGATACGGGTACTTTTTCCCGTGGCTGGTGCTGCTGCTGATCGGGCTCGGGATGGCGGCGCTGACGGTCGTTGCTACGGATGAGCCCGCCTCCGCTGCCACCCAGCGCGCCTCCGGTGCCACCCAG
>JBHEOD010000109.1:12804-13161 GCA_046261745.1 Binatia bacterium | reverse complement strand
GGACCGGCACGAGCGGATGGCGCAGCACCGTCAGGCCCGTCCAGCGGTAGCGCTCCGCGAAGCCGTCGCGCTCGCGCAGGTGGACGGCCGCGCGATCGACCGCCACCGTGTCGGCCGTCAGCGAGAGCCCGGCGCTTGCCTCCCGCGCGCCGTGCTGGAGGCGGCCGGTCACGACGACCGCTTCGGCGTCGGCCATCGTCGTGCGCTCCTCGATCAGGCAGCGACCGGACGCGATGGCGAGACGCATCGCTTCGTCGGGCTTCGCGTCGTCGACCGGCTCGCCACTGGCGCGTCCCGGGATCTGGACTTCGGGGCAACTCGCGCGTTCCTCCAGGTGGAACGCGAACGCCGGCGTCT
>JBHEOD010000109.1:8237-12794 GCA_046261745.1 Binatia bacterium | reverse complement strand
CGCGCAGCCGCGCTGGACAGCAGCAGCCGCTGGCAGAGCTCGTCGCAGCGGGTCTGTCCCTTCGACCAGACGAAAAAGTCGGTGCTTGCGAGCCCGATCGAGCCGGCACGAAGCGGCCTCGCGAGCGTGTCCATGTCGCCTGCCAGCCACTCGTCGCCCTGGCGGTCGAGTCGCCAGTTGCAGTAGGCGGAGACGCCCGCGAGCACGGCGACGGCCAGCACGAAGCTCGCGACGACGGCGAGAGGCCCGTCGCGACCGAGCAGCCGTTGCGCCACGTTCGCGAGCGCGAACACGACGAACAGGAACGGCGTCGCCATCATCGCGACGCCGAGCGGGATGCCGATGATGGAGATCAGCGCGACGACGGTGAGGGCCGGCATCGCCAAGGTGACGAACGCCGCAATGCCGAGCCGCAGCATCCATCGGCGAAGCCATGCCGCATCGAACGGGCCGAACCGGCGTCGGTGTCGGCGAGCGCTGTCCGCCGTCACGGGGAAACGGCCTGGAGGAGCATCCGGACCACGAGGGCGACGACCGGAACGACGAGCAGGATGGAAAAGAGGGTCGGCCGGAACTCCTCGATCTTTTGTGGCTGGCAACCGTGCATGTACTGCACCGCCACCATCGCGCTTCCGAACCCGACGACCACCGGGGCCCACTCTGGCAGTTGCGCGCCGGCATGGAGGTTCGCTGCAACGGTGCTTCCCGCGGCGATGATTCCCATGCCGACCGTCGTCCCGCCCTCGAAGTACCCGCCGCCGCAGGAACGGCACGTTCGTTTTCGCAGGAACCGCCGTGCGAGGAGGTCGGAGCGCGTGACGGGGGCGGGGCAGTGCGGGCAGTGGAGCATGACGGCAAAGTCGGTGGCTAGGATCGGTCGCCCGGCGCGGCCGGCGGCCCGACGTACCAGAGGGCCGCGTCCGTATCGAGGATCGGCATTTGTCCGATTTAAGATCGTCACCGATCCGAATGCGTACCCGGTGGCCGACCAGACCAAAGCTCGCCTTTCGGTGTCCGGGCTGATCCTCAGACGTCGCGGAGCGTCGTCGACCGAGCAGTTCGAGTAGCACGATAGATCGATGGCGGCCCGGCGGCGCCGCACCAGAAATTCCCTATTGCGTGTCAATCAAATGCATGTTTGATTGACGTATGCCCAAGTCCACCGCCGAGAACGCGCCGAGCGAGCGCCTCTACGACGAGCTGGCCCGCCTTGCGGGTGCGCTGGCGAGCCCTACCCGTTTGCGCGCGCTCAATCTCCTCTTCCAGGGGCCCAAACCCGTTGAGGCCCTCGCCGAACTGCTCGGAGAGAGCGAGGCCAACACCGCAGCCCACATGAAGGTGCTGCGTTCGGCGGGCCTCGTGATCGGCAAGCGCAGCGGCAAAAGGATCTTCCAGGAGCCGTCGAGCGATGTGGTGCTCGAGCTGTTCCTGGCGTTGCGCAATGCCGGCGAGAGCGTCAGCCCGGCGGTCATGCTTCTGAGTGACGGCCGCGACGAGACGTCGTCGGACGTGACGCAGGAGGCGCTGCAGGAGATGAGCGCGCGGCGCAGCCGGCTGTTGCTCGACCTGCGGCCGCGAGCGGAGTTCGACAGCGGTCACATCCCCGGAGCGCGCTCGTTTCCATTTTCGGATCTGCGCGACCGCATAGCCGAATTGCCGTTGCGCCGGCGAATCCTGGCGTACTGTCGTGGCAAGTACTGTCCCACTGCACGGACCGGCGTGCTCGCGCTGCGCGAAGTCGGCCTGCACGCCGAACGGCTGCCGTTCGGCGTGGCCGAATGGCGCGCTGCCGGACATCCAGTCGCAATCGGCCCGAACGCGTAAGCCGCCGGCCTGTTTCCAATGGAGAATTCGATGAGTCTTTCGTTTTTCGCGATCTTCGGCGCTGGCGTGCTCAGTTTCGCATCGCCGTGCGTGCTTCCCCTGATTCCGATCTATCTGGCGACCATCCTCGGAGGGTCCCTGACGCAGGCGAGCTTCGCGCGTGCGATCTCGGTGGCCGCGGCGTTCGCGACCGGCCTGTCTGTGGTCTTCGTGACACTTGGTGCGCTCGCGTCCACGTTCGGCGCGGCGCTGATCGAGCACCGTCCATGGATCATGCTTGCCAGCGGGCTGCTCATGCTGCTGTTCGGGCTTCGCACCACCGGCGTGCTGACGATCCGCGCGCTCGACGTGGATGCGCGACCCGCTCTGGCACGCGTGCGAACGGCGTCGAGCCTGGCCGGTGCATTCGTCTTCGGCGGCGCCTTCGCGCTCGGGTGGTCACCATGCATGGGCCCGGTGCTGTCGTCCGTATTGACGTTCGCCGCCGTCAACGCGCAGTCGCCGTGGGTCGGGGCCGGCTACCTTGCCGTCTACGCAGCCGGGTTCAGCCTCCCGCTCCTCGTTATCGCAGGCGCGGCCTCAACCGCACCGCAGCTGCTGAATGGCATGCGACGCGCGATTCCGCGTCTCGAGCGTGCCACCGGCGCTGCGCTACTCGCCATCGGCGGGTGGACGCTGGCCTCGGCCACAGCACTACTGACGCCGCCGGTGCAGCTCGCAGCATCCGTGCCGGCAGAACAGGCGTGCCCGGCCGACACGGAGTCGGCATCCGGATGCGCGCTGCCCGCAGCCTCGGCCGCGACCGGCTCCCCCGCGGCCGAGCGGGCGACAGGCCCTCGCATGTTCGAGTTCAGCACTGAGCACTGCCCGACGTGCCAGCAGATGAAGCCGGTGATCGATGCGCTCGCGGCGGGATGCACGGAGTTGAGCTCGCTGATGCAGCGCGTAGACGTGGCAAGCGCCGGCGGCCTCGCGCTGGCTCAGAAGCACGGCGTTCTGGCAACTCCGACGTTCGTCTTCGTCGACGAGGACGGACACGAGCAGGCGCGGCTGTTTGGCGCGACCAGCGCCGTCGCGGTCGCAGCCGCTGCCGAGCGCGCGTTCGGCTTCTCGTGCGCCGTTCCAGGATGACCTGCGCCCTGGCCTTGCCGACAGCCCCGCCCCGAAGCTGAACGCCTCTGCCGTCTACGCTACGCAGCCGGTCATCGCGGTTCGCTGAGGCGGCGAGATCGCGGGCGGATCCTCTACGCGCCGCGTCCGGAGAAGGCGGCGACTACAGCCTCGATTGCATGCCGACTCCGGGCGGGTTTTCCGGAGAGCTTCGGATCCGGCTGGACGAGACGACCGGCAGCAACGAGTTGAACGATTCGTTGTCGTGCGGTTTTCCGGATGCCGATCCAGGGCCGGCCAGGTCGGCAAGTGCGCGTTCGTCCGTCGGTTCGCACCGGATCTTAAACCGACCCGCGGCGTGACGCCGCGGTATGCCGCACGATCGGACACGCGGCCCGGGTAAGGGCCGTCAGGACTTGCGCGAAATCGCCATCAGGGCTCCGAGAAGGTCGCTGCGAGTCAGGATCCCGACGAGCTTGCCGTCGGCGTCCAGGACGGGAGCACTGCCGACGCGCTCGGCGCGCAGACGAGCGGCCGCGTCGGCCACGTGATCCCCGGGGGACAAGGTCACCGGCTCGGGAGTCATGATTTCCTCGACGGCCAACTCGGTGGGGTCGCTCCACTTGGCCTTGCTTCCCGCTTGGTGTGCCGCCGCCTCGAACACCGTGGGCATCACCTCGCGCAGGTCGCGATCGGTGACGATTCCGACGAGTTTCCCGCGGGCGATCACCGGGAGCTGGTTGATGCGCTCGCGCGTCATCACTTCCCGGGCATGAGCGACGGTGTCGAGGGGACCCACCGTTCGTACCGTTTTTTCCATCCAGTGGGAGACTTCCAACATCGCGTAGCTCCTGGCGCGGGTGCGGACCGCTCGGTCGCACCCTGACGAAAGCCGTCGGCGATTGCACGTGGACCGGCGAGGCGAAGTTTCCGGTGGTGTCAGCCCGGAGGGAACAAAGGTAGAGCGGTTGGCACCAATGGCCGCGTCCGATCAATCGGGATACAACCACCCGGGTGACCAGCAAGCCTCCCCTTGTCCCGCATAGCGTCTCTGCCTTCCGCAACGATGCCCTCGGCGACGCCGACGCGTGCGAGCTCGCCCGTCGCATCGCGGCTGGTGAGACGACTCCCGAAGCACTCGTCGCCGCCGCCATCGAGAGGGCACGCGACGTCAATCCCGCCCTCAACGCGATCGTGTACGAATGCTTCGACAGCGCGCTCGAGACGGCGCGTCGCGGAGTGGGCGGGCGCTTCGGCGGCCTGCCCACGTTCATCAAGGACACCGACGCCGTCGAAGGCACGCCGATGCGAATGGGCACGCACGCGCTGCCGGATACGCCGGGCAAGAAATCGTCTGCATTCGTGAAGCAGTTCCTCGCGACGGGCCTCATCGGCCTCGGCAAGACCGCAATGCCGGAACTCGGGCTGACGGCGACGTCCGAGTCGCGCGACTACGGCGCGACGCGCAATCCGTGGAACACCGGTCGCTCAACCGGCGGCTCGTCGGGAGGGTCTGCTGCACTCGTTGCGGCCGGCGTGGTGCCGATTGCGCATGCCAACGACGGCGGCGGCTCCATTCGCATTCCGGCGGCCTGCTGCGGGCTGGTCGGACTCAAGTCGTCG
>JBHEOD010000109.1:0-8227 GCA_046261745.1 Binatia bacterium | reverse complement strand
GCCGAACTGTTTCCGATCGACATCATCGTGCAGGGCGCTGTCACGCGAACGGTGCGTGACAGCGCGGCCTTTCTCGCGGCGGCCGAAGCGTACCGGCCCGGTCCGCGAATGTCGCCGGTCGGCATGGTCGAAGGCCCCGGCAACAAGCCGCTGCGCATCGCGTTCTTCACCGACTCGGCGGCCGGCGTCGAGAGCCATCCCGACTGCGTGCGTGCGGTGGTCGATGCCGCCAAGGCCTGCGAAGAGCTCGGCCACTCCGTGGAACACATCCGCTGCCCGTTCGAAGCGCACGTCGTCGACGACTTCTTCGCGTACTGGGGCTTCGCGCCGTTCGGTCTTCGCCTCGTCGGCAAGCGCATGTTCGGCCCCGGTTACGACCACCGCCGCCTCGACGAGTGGAGCCAGGGGCTGGCCGCGCAGTTCCGTCTCAACCTGCATCGTCTTCCGGCGATCCTGTGGCGGCTTCGCCGCTTCGGACGGCGCTACCAGGAACTCTTCGCGCGTTACGACGTGCTGATGACGCCCACGCTCGCTTCGCCTCCGTTTGCGATCGGTCACATCAGCCCCGAGGTTCCGTTCGCGACAGCGGTCGAGCGCGTGACGCACTACGCGGCCTTCACACCGGTACAGAACCTGAGCGGCGGTCCGGCCATCTCGCTTCCGCTCGGCCGCAGCGCCGAAGGGCTACCCGTGGGCGTGCAACTCGCCGCCGACTGCGGCTCGGAAAGGCGGCTGCTCGAACTGTCCTATGCGCTCGAGGAAGCGCGCCCCTGGCCCACCCTCGCCGGAGTCGCCGGCCTCTGAACAGAAATCGGGGACAGGTACGGATTTCGCGAAAACCTGTACCTGTCCCCGATATCCAGCTTTCCGCAATAATGGGGTCTGACCCCATTTTTTGACGGGATTGCGTGATCGCTGCGGAAACTTGCGCCGCCGCGCCGCTCCACTACCGTCGTGAGCCTCGACAACCATCGCGCCGATGGATCGCGACGCGATCGCAAAACAGGAGACGACAACGATGCAACCGAGCTACACCGCCACCATGCTGGCGCTCACCCTCACGCTTGCGCCGGCCGCTCATGCGGCTATCGAACTGCCGCGGCCCAGCCCCGCCGCCAGCGTTTCCCAGCGCATCGGCCTCACCGACGTTCGGGTCGAGTACAACAGCCCCGGTGTGAAGGACCGCAAAATCTGGGGCGACCTCGTCCCGTACGGCGAGCTGTGGCGCACGGGCGCCAACTCGGCCACCAGGATCACCTTCAGCCGTGACGTGAAGGTGGGCGGCGCCGACGTGAAGGCCGGCACCTACACGCTGCTGACCATTCCGCGCGAGGGCGGCAAGTGGACCCTCGTGCTCAACAGCGACACCGCGCTCAACGGCACGCGCGGCTACGACCAGAAGAAAGACGTGGCGCGCGCGGAAGTCGCCACCGCATCGACGCCCAAGCGCGAGCGCATGACGTTCCTGTTTGCCGACACCGACGATGACAGTACCGAGCTTCGACTGGAGTGGGACAAGCTCGCGGTGCGGATCCCCATCGAAGTCCCGACGGGCACGCAGGCGATGGAAAGCGTCAAGGGCACGGCCGGCGACCTCTCGAGCGCAGCACGCTACCTGCTCGACGAGAACAAGGAGCCCGAGCGCGCGCTGATGCTCGCCGAATCGGCCGTGCGCATCGATCCAAGCTGGTCGAACACCTACGTGCTCGCACGCACGCAGGCCGCCAACAACCAGTTCGCCGACGCCGTCGAGACCGCGAAGAAGTCGCACGAACTCGGGCTCAAGGCGGAGTACTTCTTCTGGAAAGAAGACGTCGAGAAATCGATCGAGGAGTGGTCGGCCAAGGCGAAGTAACCAAACGAAATCCGGGACAGGTACGGATTTCGCAGAAATCCGTACCTGTCCCGGATTTTTCTATGCGAGGACGCGGCGGTAGCAGGCTTCGTAGCGGTCGACGGCGGCGGCCAGCGCGAAGCGGCGCGCCGCGCTTTCGCGTGCGGCGGCCGACATGCGGCTCCACATCGAAGGATCGGCAAGAATCGAAGACGCGGCCCTCGCCAGCGCCTCGTGATCGCCGGACGGCGCGAGCAGGCCCGTCTCGCCATCCACAATCACCTCCGGAACTCCGCCGACGTTCGTCGACACCACCGGCACGCCGCAGGCCTGGGCCTCGAGCGCGGCCAGGCCGAAGCTCTCGCTGTCGCTGGCCTGCATGAACACGTCGGCCGCTTGCAGCACCGGCACGCAGTCCTCGCGGTTGCCCAGGAAACAGCAGCGGCCCTGGAGCCCCAGCGACCGCACCAGCGCCTGGGTCGGGCCGCGTTCCGGGCCGTCGCCGATCAGCACGAGCACGGCCGGCCGCGTCGCCGCCACCGCCGCGAACGCTCGCACCACGAGATCGATGCGCTTGACGGCGCGGAAGTTCGACACGTGCACGAGCATTGAACACTCGCTCCACGGCACACCGCCCGGCGCGCCGTCCGGAAAGATCCAGTCCAGCGTGTCGTCGCGGCCGCCGCGATCCGCCTTGAAAAGCTCCGTGTCGACAAAATTGCCGATCACCTCGATGGCGCAGCCCTCGCCGATGCCGATTTCGGTGCGCGTGGCTTCGACCAGGTAGTTCGACGGCGCCGTCACCGCGTCGCTCTGCTCGATCGAGAAGCGCGTGATCGGCAGGTAGCTCGCATCGTTCCCGACCAGCGTGATGTCGGTGCCGTGAAGCGTCGTGACCAGGCGGGGAGCACGGGGGCCGAGGATCTGCCGCGCCAGGTACGCGCTGGTCGCGTGCGGCACGGCGTAGTGCACGTGCAGCACGTCGAGCCCTTCGTACTCGGTCACCTCCACCATCCGCGAGGCGAGCGCGAGCGCATACGGCTGGTCCTGAAAGAGCGGGTATTCGCGCGGCTGCACCGCGTGGAACAGGACGTTCTCGGCGTGAGGGTCGAGCCGCGTCGGAAGGTCCTGGCAGATGAAGTGCACGCGGTGACCGCGCCGGGCGAGTTCCTGGCCGACTTCGGCTGCGATCACGCCGCTGCCGCCGAAGGTGGGATAACAGGTGATGCCGATGCGCAGGCGGGCGTCGGTCACAGTTCGATTTCCCGCGTGCGGGCGTCGAACGGCTCGAGCGTGCGGCGGATGGCGGTGAGCAGGTCGATGATTCCGTGCTCGGCCGCCAGCGACGCGAAGCCGTAGCAACGCTCCTGGGCGACGCCGTTCGGCGCCAGCGCGGCGCGCACGCGATCGAGCCGCTCGATCAGCACCGTATCGCGGTAGAGCACGCTGCGGCGGTACTTGTCGGCCAACCGGGCCACCGATTGCGCGACGGATTCTCGCGCCCTCTCGATGGGGCGGGCCAGCGTGGAGTCGAGGGGCAGCGCGTGCGCGGCGAACTCGGCGAGGCGCGCCATGAAAGCACTTGTCAGCGCATCCTCGACGTCGTCGGGCGGGAACACGTCGCCGTCATGCGAGCGGGTGAGGCGCGCAAGCACGTCCTCGCGCGCCCCACAGACATCCGCGAAGCCGATGCCGAGCGCTTCGAGACGACGCCGGTCGCCGGCTCCGGTCACGCAGAACGACGGGCGCGGCGCCACCAGCGGCATTGCGACATCGAGCGCCTCGTAAAGCGGCGCCAGCTGCGCGAAGTACGCGATCTCGCCGGGACCGCCCAGGTACATCGCGGTCGGCAGCAGCGAGTCCTGGATCAGCGGCCTCAGCAGCGCCGAACTGCTGACGCGCAGCGGGTCCTCTCCGACGATGCGAAGCGCCTCGTCGCGTCCAACCTCGCGATCGGAGTCGCTCAGCCGCCACACATCGCCGCGCGATTCGAGCCGGTAGCGCGGGCCCGGCGCACCGTCGGGATGGAAGAAGCAAAGCGGCGCTCCGTGTCGCACCGGAACCTGCACGGCAAGTCCAACGGCCTCGATCAGCTCGGCGCGCCGCTCGAGCGTGGCGGCGAGCGAATCGGCCTCGACGAGGCTGCGCTCGAGAAGCGGGCGAGTGAGCACGCCCACTTCCGGCGTGCGCGGATCGAGGAACAGCAGCCCGTCGTCGGTGAACAACTCGGCGAGCACGCCGCGCAGCGCCGAAGCGGGGCTCACGCCGGATCGGTAGTGACGCCGCAGCAACGTCACCACGTCGCCGCCATGCGCGTGCGTGGCCAACGCATCCTCGAGGCTGGTGAGCGCCGTCTCGATGCCGCTGTCGAAGTTCCGCGATGCAACCGATACCCGCGCCGAGACGTCCGATCCGGCCACGGTGATGCGGCGCGCCTCGTTGCCCGCGTGCACGACGCAGTGGTCGATCTCCGGCCAGTCGTGGTCCTCGGTCTGGAGCCAGAACAGCGGCACACACGGCACGCCGCTTTCCTCGGCAAGCCGACGGGCCGCCGCGACGACGCCGGCCGCCTTGTAAAGAGTGAACGCCGGGCCCGTGAACAGGCCCACCTGCTGGCCGGTGACGACGACGGCGGCGCCCCCGGTCGCCAGCAACTCGAGATGTCGCTCGCGGGCGGTGGAAGCGGGCAGTTCGCGGTGCTGGGCGACCAGCACCTCGTGCAGCGAAGGAGCGCAGCGGCGCGTTGCGGCCGTCGTCGCGGCGTTTGCGCGGGCCTCGCGCGATTCGAAGCCGGCCGGCAAGAGTTCGCGTGCGTCGCGTTCACCGGCGAGCCACGCGGGCGCAAACGCGCGAAGCTCGGTGCTGCGATGCGTGCGGGTCACGCCGGGGGTTGTAGCAGAGACGCGCGCCGGTCCCGACCCGCGCATCGCGACGACGGCGCGATCGTGGGCGGCCGAGTACCGGGGCGGCGATCCCGATGGTGCTGGACCAGAAGAAGGGCGGTCTCTCGTCCATGATCGATGATCGATGATCGACGATCGACACGCCGGTTGCCGCTCGCCCAGCCTCGGGATATCCCCGACAACCGTGATACGACGCATGGTCCCCCTGTTGCTGGCCGGCGCCGTCTTCGGCTCTCCAGTGATCGCCGCCTCATCTCCATCTGACGCAGTCGCTGACGGACTTGCCGGCCGTCCGAGCGGCCGGCTCGCATCCCAGCCCGATGCGGGCGCTCTCGCACTGGCTGTCGCGCGCCTTCGCGTGGTCGGCAGCGTCCTGTACGTCGCCGCCCACCCCGACGACGAGAACACGCGCCTGCTCGCGTGGCTGGTCGGCGAGCGCAAGCTGCGCACGGCCTATCTCTCGCTGACGCGCGGCGACGGCGGCCAGAACCTGATCGGCAGCGAGCAGGGCGAGATGTTCGGCCTGCTGCGCACGGCCGAACTGCTCGAAGCGCGCAAGCTCGACGGCGCGGAGCAATTCTTCACGCGCGCCGTCGACTTCGGCTATTCGAAGTCGACGGACGAGTCGCTGCGGCTGTGGCGCTATCCGGAAGTGCTCACCGACGTCGTGCGCGCGATGCGCCGCTTCCGCCCCGACGTGGTGATCGCGCGTTTCTCGGCGGCCGATGCGAAGACGCACGGCCATCATTCGGCCTCCGCCCGTCTCGCGCACGAGGCTTTCGAAGCGGCAGCGGATCCCGCGCGCTTCCGCGCAGAACTGCCGGGCCTCGAGCCGTGGCGCGCCGCGCGGCTGCTGTGGAACAAGAGCACCTGGTCGAAGCCGGCCGACGCCGACTGGTCGGCCGACCTTCCGACCGACGTCGGCGGCTACAATCCCCTTCTCGGCGCATCGTACGGCGAGATCGCCGGGCGCAGCCGCAGCATGCACAAGAGCCAGGGCTTCGGCGCCGAGCAGCAGCGCGGTCCGATCCTCGAGTACTTCGAGGTGCTCGAGGGCCAAAGGCCGCCGGTGGACTTCCTCGCCGGCATCGACTTCACGTGGAAGCGCGCGGGCGGCGATGACGAGCTGATCGCCGTGCTCGAACGTGCGTCGGCCACCCTTCGCCCGGAGGCGCCGCACGAGATCATTCCGCTGCTTCTCGATGCGCGCCGCCGCATCCGCGCGCTGCCGGACAGCCATCACAAGTCGTTCAAGCTGGCCGAGCTCGACGAAGTGGTCGCGGCCTGCGCGGGACTCTGGCTCGAAGCAACGGCCGACGGCTATGTCCGCGCGCCCGGCGAAGAGGTGGAGGTCACGGCCACCGCGATCGACCGTTCGCCATTCCCGATGGAGCTTGTGTCGGTCGCGTTCGGCGGTGCTGCTTTTGAGCCGGGCGACGCGTCCAGCGGCGCAGCGAAAAAAGGCGGCGCGCTCGCGCCCAACCAACCCGTCGTCGTGCGCCATCGCGTGAAGATCGCGGCGAACGCCGACTACACGACGCCGCCGTGGTTGCGCGAGGACGCCGACGGCGCGCTCTACCGGTTGCCGCGCCTCGATCTCATCGGTCATCCGTCGTCGCCGGCTGCGCTCGAGGTGGTCTTCGAGCTCAAAGTCGGCGAAGAAACACTGCGTTTCACCCGCGACGTCGACTTCAAGTGGGTCGATCCGGTCGTCGGCGAACGCCGCCGTCCGCTCGAAATCCATCCGGCCGTGACGCTCACGCTCGACCGCAGGGTGCTCGTGTTCGCCGGACCCGAACCGCGCGACGTGCGTGTGGTGGCCAAGGCCGGCGCAGCGTCCGTCAGCGGCCGTCTGCGTCTCGAGGTGCCGCAAGGCTGGCGCGTCGAGCCGGCCGGCGCGGCGCTCGCGCTGCCCGAGCGCGAAGCCGAGGAGGTGTTCGCGTTTCGCGTGTGGCCTCCCGAAGTCGCGACGAAGACTCCGGGGACGCTGCGCGCGGTGGCCGACGTGAGCGGTCGCGAGCTGTCGCAGGGGCTTGCGCGCATCGAGTACCCGCACATCCCGATCCAGACGCTTTTCCCCGCGGCCGAGGCGAGGCTGGTACCGGTCGATCTCGTGCGCGGCATCGACCGCATCGGTTACATCCCGGGCGCCGGCGACGACGTGGCGGCGAGCCTGGCCGAAGTAGGCTACGGCGTGACGGTGCTCGACGAAGCGGCACTGGCGAACGCGAATCTCGCCGGTCTCGACGCGATCGTCGTCGGCGTGCGCGCCCACAACGTCAACCCGCGCCTGCGCTTCCACCACGCGCGGCTGATGGCCTGGGTGGAAGGCGGCGGCACGCTGGTCACGCAGTACAACGCCGTCAATCGCATCAGCGACGTGGCCGGGCCGATCGGCCCGTTCCCGTTCGAGATCACGCGCGACCGCGTCACCGACGAGTCGGCGCCCGTGCGCTTCGACGACCCGTCGCACGCCGTGCTGCACCATCCCAACGAAATCACCGCCGCGGATTTCGACGGCTGGGTGCAGGAGCGCGGCCTCTACTTCGCGACGAATCCCGACCCGCGCTATCGCGCACCGATTGCGTTTCACGACCCCGGCGAAGGCTGGACGAGCGGCGGCGTGCTGGTGGCTGCTCACGGCAAGGGGCGCTTCGTCTACACCGGGCTTTCGTTCTTCCGGCAGCTTCCGGCCGGCGTGCCGGGGGCGTACCGGCTGTTCGCGAACCTGCTTGCGCCGGGCAGCGACGTCGTCGCTCCCGGAGGCGCGGCGCCCTCGAGTGCTCCGGCCGCCGGAAAACGCATCGAGCGAACCGACGATCAATCCGGTGTCCGCAACTGATCCCGCAGGCACGCCGGCCCCAACTCCCGGGGACGGCGCTCGAGGAGCGAAGCTCGGAGGCAGCGAACGGGAGAGCGCGCTTCCCCGCGCGGTGGGAACGTGGCGTCGTGCGTACGCGCTGGTGATCGCCGCACTCGCGGCCGACGTTGTGCTGCTGTGGCTGCTCGGCAGGCTCGTGTGAGCAGCAACCGGTGAGCGCGCTCGACTGGTTCGTTCTGGCCGCCACGCTGGCCGCCATCGTGCTGTACGGCATCTGGCGCACGCGCGGCATCGACAGCAGCGACCGTTTCCTGCGCGGCGGCAACGAGGACCGCTGGCCGACCATCGGCCTTTCGATCATGGCCACGCAGGCCAGTGCCATCACGTTCCTGTCCACGCCCGGCCAGGCCTACGAGGACGGCATGCGCTTCGTGCAGTTCTACTTCGGGCTGCCGATCGCGATGGTGATCCTGTCGGCGGTGATGCTTCCGGCCTACTACCGGATGCACGTGATCACCGCGTACGAGTTCCTGGAGCAGCGCTTCGACCGCAAGACGCGGCAGCTCGCGGCTCTGCTGTTCCTCGTGCAGCGCGGGCTGGCGGCCGGCATCACCATCTATGCGCCGTCGATCCTGCTGTCGGCGCTGCTCGGCTGGAACCTCAACCTCA
>JBHEOD010000108.1:0-13272 GCA_046261745.1 Binatia bacterium | reverse complement strand
GTGGAAAGGACCGTCGAGGAATCCTGGTTGATCCGTACCCGCATGATGGAAGCGACGGCCGCCGCGTCTCCCTGGTTGCGGACGGTCGCGGTCACCTGGACGGTGGTGCCGTTGGCTCCGGCCGAAGGCGCGGCGCCGATGCTGTCGATGACGAGGTCGGGAGCGGCAAACGCCGGAACCACCCAAGCGAGGGCGGCGCATGTCGCTCCGGCAAGGAAGGCCATCCGCCGGGGCGTTGCGCGGCGCCTGGCCGGCGACGCCACCCGGCGCCGGACGCCGAGGGCCGCGCCGGGTTGGGAACAATCGGGATCTCGAATCATGGGTGGGATCGCAACGGCCAAGTGTGGCAGATGAGACGCAGGCGGGGTAGTCGCTTTCACTGCGAGCGACAGCGCCCAGGGTACTCGCCGCTCGTGATTTTGTGCGGGCCCAATCGAGGCTCAGCGCACCTTTCCGGCGCAGGCACGCGTTGTCACAGCGCCAGCAACCCGCAATAAGGACGCCTCAGGTGTGCGCCCGCGGCTGCGCGGGCCTGCGTCCCCCAAGGCCCAAGTGCAGAGCAATACGAGACTGACTCCGCTCGAGCGTTTCCTCGGGACGTTCACCGATATCCGTGCCGGCGAGGGCCTGACCGGACTGATCCTTTTCGCCAACGTTTTCCTGATCCTTTGCGCCTATTACTTCATCAAACCCCTGCGCGACAGCTGGATCGCCGTCTCCAACGTCGAAGGCCTCTCGACCATGGAGGTGAAAGCCTACTCGAGCTTCGGCCAGAGCCTGCTGCTGGCGGGGGTGGCCAGCTTGTTCGCGACGCTCTCGGCCAGGATTCCCCGCGGCACGCTGATTACCCGCAGCACGCTCGTGTGCATGTCCAACCTGGTGCTCTTCTGGGCCCTCCAGCCGGGCTACTTCCTCGACAACCTTCCGTACGCCGGGGTGGCGTTCTACCTCTGGGTGGGAATGTTCGGCGTGTTCATCGTCGCTCAGTTCTGGACCATGGCGGCCGACCTTTACGCCGGAGAACGTGGCACACGGCTGCTGCCGCTCATTGCCATCGGGGCGACCGCGGGGGCGGCGTCGGGCTCCTACCTCACGGGAGCGCTGGTCGGCAGCGGCGTCTTCGACAGCGGAAGCCTGCTGCTGTTCGCCAACGTTCCTCTTGGACTGTCCATCCTTCTTACTCGCGCCGCGGATGCTCGCGGCCCACTCGGATCGACCCACGCGGCTTCGAGTGCGATCCCGGAGCGAGCCCACCCACTCGCCAGGGGCGCGGCGAAGTCGAAGGGCATGGCGGCTGCCGCTGCCGGCGCCGGCAAGGGCGCCGTCTCCTTCATTTTTCGCCACCCCTACCTCGTCAGCGTCGCGTTGGTGGTGATGCTTTCCAACTGGGTCAACACCAACGGCGAGAACCTGCTGTTCCGCGTGATCCAGGACAACCTTGCTGCAGATGCCGCGGCGCTGGGGATCACCGGCGAGGCCGAGAGAGTCGCGTTCCTGCGCGAGGGCACGACGCTGTTCTACGGCAACTTCTTCTTCTGGGTGAACGTCGTTGCGCTCTTCGCCCAGGCTTTCCTCGCGTCCCGATTGCTGCGTTACGGCGGCTTCGGCGTGATCATGTTGATGCTGCCGAGTATCGCGCTGGTTTCCTACTCGGCAATGGCCTTGCTCCCGGTGCTGGCCGTCGTGCGCGTGCTCAAGATCGCCGAGAACGCGACTGACTATTCCATCAACAACACAGCGCGGCAGGTGCTGTGGCTGCCGACCACGGCGGAAATGAAGTACCGGGCCAAGCCTGCCATCGATTCCTTGTTCGTCAGGCTCGGCGACGGTTTCGCGGCGCTCACCGTGCTCGTCGGCGTGCACTTCCTCGACCTGTCCACGCAGTCTCTCTTCGTTGTCAACGTGACCCTCGTCGTGGCCTGGCTGGTACTGTCGGTGGCCGTCGTGCGCGGCTACGCGCGAATGACCGCGTCGTCGCTGGCTCCGGCCCCAGCCTGACGGCGATGCGACCTCTTCTGCAGCGCCTGCGCCGCGCGCTGGGGGTGGAGCCGGGCGAGGGCTCGATCGTCGCGTGGTCGGCCGGCGCGCTGTTCCTGATCGAATCGGCGTCCGTGGCAGTCTCGAACGTGTCGGACACGCTTTTTCTCAAGCGCGTCGGCCTCGAGTACCTGCCGATGATTTTCCTCGCCAACTCGGTTTTGCTCACGGCCACCACGCTCGTCGCCGCCCGCGTCGCGATCCGCTTCGACCCGAGACGCCTGCTCTACGGTACGTTCGTCGTGCTGGCAACGCTGCTGTTCCTGCTTTGGGTCCTCGTCGTCGGGGCTGCTCCCGGAATTGCGACGACCCTCGTGATCCTGTCGAAGCAGATCGACGTGATCGCACTGCTGCTCTTCTGGACGGTGGTGAGCGCGCTGATGTCGAGCCGGCAGAGCAAGCGCCTCGTGGCGCTGATGACGGCCGGCGGCACATTGGGAACCATCGCGGGAAGCTTTGCATCCGGCCCGATCGGGCGCCTGCTCGGCATCCCCTCGCTGCTGGGCATCGCGGCGCTCACGTTCGCGGCGGCCGCCGTGGTTTCGGTGCCGCTTTCGCGCAGCGCGCCACTGCGCGTCTATCGCGGCGGCAGTTCCCCGTTGCCGGAGCAGGCTCCGCGGCTTCGGGAGTTCTGGCAGGAAAGCTCGCTGTTCCGCGTGCTGGTGGGAACCTCGTTCCTGGCCGGTGTGCTCGGACCGATGCTGTACTTCGAGTTCTCTCGCGCGGCCGATCTGGCCACTCGCGGGGCCGACGGTGAGCAGCGCCTGCTGGCCCTCTACGGGCAGCTGCGCGGATGGATCAATGTCGGAGTGCTGGCGGTGCAGATCGGCGTGAGCGCGTTGATCTTTCGCCGGGTCGGCGTTCCGCTGGCGGCGGCACTTGCGCCGCTGGCTTACCTCTTCGGTTTCGCGGGCCTTGCCATGCGTTTCGGTCTCACCACGGCGATGCCTGCCGCCATGAGCACCAGCGTCATCGACCACACCGTCTACGAACCGGCACTGCGAATCCTCGGCAGCCTGCTTCCGCAGCGCGTACGGACGGCCGCCACCAGCTTCATCCAGGGGCCTTCCAAGCGCGCGGGCGCTGCCTTCGGCAGCCTGATTGTATTGGCGGTGGTCGCGGCCGGCGATCCATCGGGGGTTTCGCTGGCCGCCCTTCCCGTGGCCGCCATGTGGTTCCTGCTCGCGATGACTCTGTGGCGCAACTATCCGAACCTCCTCCTCGAAACCGCCAGCGTCCGGCGAACCGAGGCCGACGACGACGAAGCGACCGTGGCCTTTCTCGACGCCGGCACGCTGCGCACGCTGCAGAGAAACCTCGAGGGCAGTGACGCCGGCCTGTGCCGGGCAGCCTGCGCGCTGTTCGTGGACGCCCCGCACGGCGTCGCCGTCGAGACTCTTGCCCGTGCCATTCCCCGCGCTCCGTCCGCCAATCGCGGCATCCTCATCGAAGCACTCGACCGCGTGCTGGCCGACGCACATGCGACCGACTCCACGGACGCCAGCCTGATGGCGAGGATCGTCCACGCGCTCGAGTCTGCGTCGGGGCTGGGCGGCATCGAGCGTGCCAAGCTGCTGCAGGTGCTCGGCCGCGCGTGCGTGGGGCATCACGTTTCTGCCGAGGTTCGCGCGGTGCTCGAGCGTGCGTGTGCAGAGGAGGTGGAAGTGGTGCGTACGGTGGCGCGCATCGCGGGCGTGCGTGCCGGAGTGCGCGAGGCGTCGGCCAGATCCGTCGACGACGTTCTTGCGGTGGCGCTGTCGAGCCAGGACATGGCCGTGCGATCCCTCGCCGTCGCCGAGCTGCGCTTCGAGCTTTTGCGCGACGCCGGAGACGAGCGAACGCGGGTACGCCGCCTCACGCTGGTGGCCGACCAGATTGCCGTTCTCGCGCCGCTGGTTCGTGGCGCTGACGAAGACGGCAACGCAGAACTACAGGATCGATTGCGCAGCGAGGTGGTCGGCCTTCTTGCGGACGTCGCCGTGGACTACCCCGCCACGGTCCAGCCGTTCGGCCGCATCGTGCTGTCCCTTGTGGACGATGACAATCCGGCGGTTCGCAGCGCGGTGCTGCGTTTCATCGGCAATGCCGGTCTGCCCGGCCATTCGATCCTGCTGGCGGCGCGGCTTTCATCGGGCAACGCGCAGGAAGCTGCCGCCGCGCGTGGGGCGCTCGAGAACCTTGGCCCGCGCGCCGCGGACGCGCTGCTCCACGCGCTCCGTCACGGGGGCCGGCGCGCGCGCGAGGTGATCCCAGGCATGCTGCGCGACATGCGTTCGGATCCGGCCGTGCTGCGAGCCCTGATCGACCGGGAGATCGAGAGCAGCCGCGAATTGATGGTGCTGCTCGGCGTGCTCGACGCCGCCGGTTCGTCGCGACTGGTGCTGCAGCGGCTGCGCGAGCGAATCGACGAGGGCATGCATTGCGTGCTCGAACTGCTGGCGGCCATCCTCGAGGAGGACCGCATCGCCAACGTGTGCCGTACGCTCGGGCGCAGCTGGAACATCCGCGACCGGGCGGTGCTGCTCGAAGCGCTCGAGACACTGCTGCCGGCGGCCGAGAGCGCGCGCATCCTGCCGCTTCTCGAGGACCACAGCGTGCAGCGGCTCGGTGCGGCAGCCGCCCGTGACCTCGGGCGCGACTGGCCTACGCTGGAAGAGGCGCTCGCCCAGGTGCTCTCGTCCCAGGATCTGCTCACAATTGCGCTGGTGGTCGCCACCACCGAGCGCAGCGTGCTCGCGAGTGTTGCGCCGTCCCTGGATGTGGATGCGACGCAGCAGGTGTTCCTGCAGGGAACCCACGACGCCGCACCCGGCGTGAAGGCTGTCGCGACGGCCGCACCACAGGAGTCCGTCATGCTGAGTCCGGTTGAAAAGATGCTTCACCTGCGCACCCTCGACACGTTCCAGGGCCTCACGACCCGCCAACTCTCGGAGCTCGCCCGCGTGGTCACGGAAGTGAAGTTCGCGGACGGGAAAGACATCGTTGTCGAAGGCGAGTTCGAGGACAGCATGTACTTCATCGTCAGCGGCAAGGTGCGCATCGTCCGCGAAGGATCGCTGGTGGCCGAACTCGGCGAGCGCGACTTCTTCGGGGAGATGGCGGTTTTCGATGGCGAGACGCGCTCGGCCACGGCGAAGGCGACCGGCGACGTGCGCGTCCTGCGCCTGGCCCGCAACGATCTCTTCGACGTGATGGAGGACCAGCCGGCCATCGGAATCGGCATCTGCCAGATTCTCGTGAGACGGTTGCGGAACCTGCTGGCCGAACGGGCCTCGCAGCCTCCTGAGCCTGCGAAGGATTGAGGCGCTACCGCACGGCTTGCTTGCCCGAATCGACGTCGTCGAGCAGATCCTCCACGCGATCCTCGAGGTCCTCGATCTCGTCGTCCGTCAGGCCGAACTGCATGCGATTGCCGCGTACGCGGACACCCTTGTCGTCGTCGATGTTGCGGCCCGGCGGGACCATGCGGAACCGGCCGTGCTCGTCGGCTTCCAGCTCGACGAGCACACCGAGGTCCTTGAACTGGTCCTCGTCGATCTTGCGAAGGCGCTCGATGCTCTCGCGACGCAGCCACGGCACTCGGATCTTGTTCCAGTTCGGGACCAGGAAGTTCCACGGGAACGGATCGAACGCGATGCCGTTGTCGACGGCGTAAACGCGAGGATCGGCCGCATCGGTGGAGAGGAGCACGTTCCCCTTTCGACCGTCACGATGGTCGACGAGATAGCCCAGCAGGTTGAAGTCGGCCATGTAACGCGCGTAGAGCGGGTCGCTCGCGAAGCGCTTTTCGTCGTAAATGCTGTCGGGCACCGTCACGTCTTCCATCCACACGGCCAGGATGCCGAGTTCGCACGCGGCGCCTTTCACGTTCGGCTTCGCCCCGCTGTTGATCGTCTTGGCCGTCTCCAGGTCGAGGCAGTGCGGCGCAATCGTCGGAACCATGTAGTCGTTCTCGTCGACGAACCAGCGCTGGATCGCGTAGGTGGCCATTTCCTTGCGCGGCGAGTTGTTCCACCCGTCGGCCGACTTGGGCGGCACCGCCTTCCACTTCACCTTGAGCACCGTCTTGTCGGGGTACTCGATCTCGAGCTTCGACGCGCCGGTTACGCCTGCGCCGGCGCTTTTGACCTCGAGGATCTTGAAGGGCTGCTGGGCGAATCGCATCTCGAGCTCCGAAGGAGCCATCGGCCAGTTGCGCGGCAGTTCGTCCGAGGAAGCGGCACCAGGGACGGCCAGGAGGACAAGAACAGCGGTGGAAACAGGAAACATTCTCGGCATCACGATGGTCCTTTCTCGGTAGCGGCCGCTTGCTCGAACAGGTGGGCGGCAACGCGCTCGGTGATTCTGGCGATGGCATCGCCACGGTAGGGTGGGCTGGCGTCGGTGAACACGGCGATGGCGAACTGCCGGCCATCCGCATGGCGCACGATGCCGGCGTCGGCGTAGATCGGACCCCACGTGCCGCTCTTGGAGTAGACTTCGGTGCCGGGAAGCTTCGCCGCGCCGCCGGCAATGCGGTGCGAGAGGTACGGCTGCTGGCGAACGTCGCGACGCATGCGCTGCCGCACCAGCTCCGAGTCCTTCGCCGACAGCGCGCGGTCGGTGGCGAGCAGCGCGAGAAGCCTGGCCGTTCCGTCGGCCGTCATGGCGGTTCGGTTGGAGTACTGGCCGTCGCCGGTGGGCAGGCCGCCCGCGATGCTGCGATCGCGCAGGAACTGCTGGTCACGGCCGAAGAGGTCGCCGCCTCCGTCGTAGGTGGGATTGACGGCGTGCAGGTCCGTGATCCCGAGAGTTTCGAGCCAGCGTTTGACGGCCAGGCGACGTTCACGAAAGACCTCGTAGTCGTTGCCTTCGAGCTCGGCGCCGGGCGTCGTACCGGTCAGGCGCGCGAACACCTGACGCGTGGCCTGATTGCTGCTGTGGCGAATCATCGCGTCGATCTCGGCATCCAGCTGCGCATCGATGCGCAGTCGCCCCTGCTCCTGCCATGCATGGGCGGCCATCAGGTAGACGAACTTGATGACGCTGGCGGGGTAGACGCGCTCCATGCCTCGCACATGGGCGAGCCGCGGAGCTACCGGCGTCGAGAGGTCGATCACCGCGATCCGGGGCGACGAAGTGAGCAGCTTCGGGTCGCTTCGGCCGATCTCGGCAACGACTTGGTCGAGAACCTGCTGCAGCGCGGCCGACGGCCGGATGGAAGCCAGGAACTCCCGCGCGCGCGCCGGATCCGCCCCGTCCGTCGCATGGGCGGCGAGCGCAGCCGGAATCGGACGATCGGCGGGGTCCGCACCGGCGACGGGGGACGCAAGGAGCGCTCCGAGCACCGAGAGCAAGCTCATGGCAAGGCGGCAGTGTCGCATGAAGCGCGGACTATAGCCGAAGGATCGCACGGCAGTGAAATGTCGAGGTGCCGTCCGCGGCGTTCGCTGTGCGAGATTCGGCAGTCCGTGGACTTCTAAGGGCTGCGCATCCGGGCTATTTCTACCGAGGGCGGCTCGGCGGCTGTAGTGCGGGCCGGACTTCCAGCGACCAGTCGCCGAAAGACGGCGCAGAGCAGGCGTTTCCAGACGCGAAAGCGGGAGTATCGATCTTGATGAGGAACAACCACGCTCGGGTGCTCTCTATTCTGGCACTCGCCGGCGTCGTCTGCGTTGGCTCGCAGGCGGCGTTCGCGATGCGCGAACCGCAGCTCTCGCCGGCGCAGGCCGCGGCGCTCAAGCGCGACTTCGCGCCGTGCCTGACCAAGCTCAAGGGGCCGTTCACGGAAAACTTCTGCGTCTGTCGCAAGTCGGGCGAGAAGCGCCCGGTGATGGACAAGGCCGGCCGCATCACGAGCCCGTGCGGCAACGACGCCTTGTTCTGCGCTGCCTTCCGCGCGCCATGGGCGGAAGGGCTCGCGAAGGAAGGCGTCTGGATCGCCAACATCTTCTCGCGCGACTTGTGGCTGTGGCCGCAGATCGCCGACCACCACGACCTCATTCGCGGCTATATCCTCGAGAAGTACTTCGTCGACACCAACCCTACCCACAAATTGGCCCAGCTTCGCGCGTACGGCGGCCTGTCCGGCTCCGAGTACGAGACCGGGGCGTCGACGGCGCTGTTCGAGCGCTACCTGGCCGAACCGGGCTTTGACGACAGCCGTCATTTCCCGCTGGCCTACGAACTGCAGCGCCGCTTCTTCGTGAACGACGACCTCGGCCAGGTCGAAAAGGTTCGAAGCATGGCCGTACGGATCCAGGCCGTGCAGCCCAAGTTCAAACCGCTGCGCGACGCCATCCACAACCAGCTCTCGGCCAGCCTGATCCCGAAAGTGGCCGCTTACCGGGATCAGATGGCGCCCGGACCCGTACGCACCCAGGTCGAAGGGGTGATCGCCGAACTTTCCAAGCTGACCGCCCTCGACGAGAACGCACTGAAGTCGCAGCTCGCGGACCTTTCCGACGCCCGGTTGCGTTCAGAACTCACCGCGCTGCTGCCCGGCGCCGGCACCGAGCCGGTCGCGGCGATGACGGCGCTCGGCAAGTTCATGTTGCGCGCGCGCCAGGCCGTCGCGGCTCGCCATGTGTCCATCCCGGACGTGCGGCGCCTGATCGACCTCGGCATCACCTCGGGCGCGGTCATGCAGAAGCGCGGCGCGGCGATGAACGAAGCAGGCAAGCCATTGTCGGTGCGCCAGGATCTCGAACTTCTGGCGGCTCTCACCGACGCGGCGTACGGCACCGGCCAGCTGGTCGCGCGCGAGCACGAAGCGGCCAGTCGCACCATTGCGGGGATGCTCGCCGTCGCCAGTCCCGAGCGCGGGTCGTTTACCAGAGAGCTTCGGCAGGTCGGACGCGTCGTCGAATGGGCCCAGGCCAATGCGCTGCTTTCGTTCGCCGAGGTCTGGCCCCAATGGACCTACCTGATGCCGCAGGTGGGGACGATCGGCGACGACATCCTGCGCAGCTCTCCGCTGCTGCTCTTCGCAGAGGTCTACAGCCGGCTCGACGGCTACGCGGCGGGCAGCGGGGTGAAGCGTCACGACTTCTTCGGCGCCGAAGTCACCAGCGACGTGCGCGCGCTCAATCCGGGACTTGCCGTCGGCACGCTCAAGGTTGGGGTGAAGGTGGGACAGTACGCGAGCAACGAGATCGTCGCGCTGACCGAAACACCGGCCGAGCTCGAACCGGCGGCCGGCATCCTCACCGAGGGCGAGGGCAACATCCTGTCGCACGTGCAGTTGCTGGCGCGTTCGCTCGGCATTCCGAACGTGGTGCTCGGCCCGTCCGCCTTCGACCGCGTGAAGCCGCACGACGGAGAAACGGTATTCTTCGCGTCGACTCCGGGGGGGCGCGTCGTGATCAAGCCGGTCACCAACCTTACGGGCGCGGAGAAGGCGGCCTGGCAGGAGTACACGAAGAACGATGTCAGGAGCGGCAACGGCCGTTTCGGCTCCGGCAATCCCAAGCTCCACATCGACACCGCCAGAATCGACCTGACGAAGAAAATGCCCATCGACCTCTCCGAGATTCGCCGCAGCGATTCCGGCGTCATGTGCGGCCCGAAAGCCGCGTTCCTCGGCGAACTCAAGCACCTGTTCCCCGACAAGGTCGCCCGCGGCATCGTCGTGCCGTTCGGTGCCTACCGCGACTTCTACGACAAGGCGCCGGTGGCCGTGCCGGACAGCCTGCGCAGCGCTTCTCTGGCGACGCCCGGCGAATCCCTGAAAGCCTTCGTGGAGAAGAGCTTTGGCGAGTTCTTTGACGTGAGGGTGCCCGCCGCGAAGGATCCGCGCGCACTGACCGCGTGGATCGCACCGCGCCTCGAGATCATCCGCTACTCGATCCGACAGGCGCCGCTCTCGTCGGAATTGCGCGCGGGGATCCGCGACAGCCTCGATCGCGCCGGACTGCTGCGCGGCGCGGCCAAGACCGAGACGGTCGGCTGCTTCATCCGCAGTGACACCAACGTCGAAGATCTCGACACGTTCAACGGCGCCGGCCTCAACTTGACACTGTTCAACATCGGCTCGCTCGAGGACATCTACGAAGGGCTTCGCGAGGTGTGGGCGTCGCCGTTCCAGCTGCGTTCGTTCTCGTGGCGGCAGACGCTGATCGACGAGCCTCTCTGGGTGCTGCCGTCCGTCGTGATCCTCGAGTCGATTCCATCGGAGAAGTCGGGCGTGCTGGTCACGTGCGACATCGAGACCGGCGATCCCACCAAAATGGTGATTGCGACGTCGGAGGGCGTGGGAGGTGCAGTCGACGGCACTTCCGCCGAAACCCTGCTGTGGTCACCGGAACAGATCGAGGTGCTCACCCTCTACAAATCGCCGTGGAAGAACTCGCTGATCCCCGGCGGGGGAAGCCGCGTGGTCGCGTCCAGCGGAAAGGACGAGGTGCTGTCGCCGCGCGAACTCGACGCCCTCGTTGCCGCCGGCAAAGCCGTGCAGCAGAAGCTCGAACCGGCGCGGGATTCGTCGGGACGGCCGCGGCCGTGGGACATCGAGTTCGGATTCTCGGACGGCAAGCTATGGCTGTTTCAGTCCCGGCCATTCATCGGCAACGAAAGCGTGAAGAACGTGCCCGCCCTGGCCGTCCTCGATGGTAGCGCGGTGACGGCGGCCGCCAAGGACCGCCTGTCGCTGGCGGAGGTGCCCCGATGAATGCATTCCAACGCTTGACGCTCGGCTGCGCGGCACTTCTCGCGCTGCCCCTGTCTGCCACCGCCGCGGAAAACCCCGATACGAAGTGGGACGGCAGCCAGCCGCCCACCGGCATCTACTTTCACTGGTACGAACCGTCGTTCTACACCGGCTTCGCGCCGCGCACGCAGGATCCATCGCGCATCCACCTCGTGCTCGGCCGCGGCAGCCAGCAGCGCGTAACGGTGGTGCTCGGCGACGCCGAACTGGACGCCTACCTCGGCGACCTCGACGCCCGCCACAAGCTCTACCAGGAGCTCATCGACGCGAAGGTCATCACGCTGACGACCAACCGCGAGTACGAAAAGTTCGTGGCCGGTCTCGAACAGCACGGCGTGGCGGCGCTCGTGGCCGGTCGCGGCGGCGGCGGCGACGCGTATCGAAGCAAGGCCGTTGAAGTGATGAACGCGCTCAATCCGGAGCGGGTCTTCCGCATCAACATCCCCGTTGCCGGGCTCGCGTCGCGCTGGCATGCGGTGCTGGCGGCGACGGACGAAGCTTCGCCGACGGCCCGGCTCGATGCCGCCAACGCGGTGCTTCCGGGCCGGGTGAACCTGAGCGAGGTTTCTGCCGAGCTTGGCGCCGCGCTTGCTCGCGCCATCGCTCTGGCGAAATCGGCCGGCGCCGATTCGCCGCAGTTCCGCAGCGAGACCGCGGCCTTCGTCGCAGCCGCGACGGGCGGCCGCTATCGTGTGATCGGCGACGCCGTGGTTGCGGTGGAGTTCACAGCCATCTACCCGGCCGGCACCGCCGACTCGATGACCACGTACAAGGGGCACAAGATCCCCGACGTGGGCGTGACCGGGATCTGGCCGCTGATGAAACGCGACAACGGCCGCGGCCAGACCGGCATGGTGGACTACCTGTCGGTCAATCCCGGCTACGGCTTCATCCCGCTCTTCGCGTACCAGTATGCAGGCGGCATCGCGTACAACGCGTTTCACAACGCCGGCGTGCGCTGCCAGCTCAACAATACGCCGTTTCTTCCGCCCGAATGGCGCAAGGTCGTCAGCGAGCGCGACGGCAAGCCGTTCCAGAACCTGTGGATCGTCGGTCGTGGGCCGACGTCGCACGGCTGCACGCGGCTGCCGTCGGGACACATGAGCGAGCTGCGGCAGATCAGCCCGACGTCGTCCGACACGCTCACGCGCGTCAAAAACTACCGCAACCCGTCCCAGTGCTACGACGTCTTCGACCTGCGCGGCGACGACAAGCCGGCGGTGATGGGCGTCCAGTACTACCTTGCGTACAAGAGCAGCGAGCACACTCCCGTTCGCGCGTACGCGCCGAACCGGCGCGAGCCGTTCTACACGTGGCTCTACGGCACCAACATCGAGATGGGTCCGGTGGGTCAGGCCAGGCTGAAGGAAGTACCGGTCTGCCGCTTCGTCGGGCTCAAGAAGGCCCAGGAGGCTGCCGTGCTTCGCGACGTGCCGCTGCACGAGGCCTCGTACGTGCCGGACGCGATCCAGTTCTACACGCTCAAGCCGGTGGCCTTCGACAGCGGCCCGGGCTTCCACTTCAACCGCGAGATTCGCAAGGTGGGCGCCGGCCACACCACCGACCGCAAGGTGCTGTTCCTGAAGTAAGCGGGGAGGGAAGGGGGCTCAGTGCGCGCCCGCCGCAGCCGCGTCCTCGAATGCAACGTCGAGAACCGGATACTCGCGCCACCCCTGGTAGTCGAAGTGCCACCACTCGTTCTCGTAGACGGTGAAGCCTTCGGCCTCCATGAGTTCCCGCAGAAGGTCGCGCGACGCGCGCTGCGCCGCCGTGCCGCCCGCGTAGTGCGGGTGCGCACGCTCGCTGAAATCGTCGTATCCGCTCGGCATCTTCACTTCGTTCCCTCCGTCGATCTCGAAGAGGGTGAGGTCCACCGCGCAGCCGCGGTTGTGGCGCGATCCTTCGAGCGGATCGGCAAGATACGCGCGGTGCGTCGGGAACGAATCCCAGAACATGCGCGTGACCGACCACGGCCGGTACGCATCGAGCACGAGCAGGCCCAATCCCTTGCTGCGCGCGCGCTCGCTCACGCGCCGTAGCGCTTCGGCCGCGGGGCGCTGCAGAAATGCGCGGGCGGCGGGATACACGACGCGGCCGGTGAAGTTGTTGGTGGTCGCGTAGCGAAGGTCGAGGCGTAGCGCGGGGGCGGAGGGTGCGAGCTCGACGAGCTCGCTGCGGCGGCCTTCGGCGAGCTGCTCGAGCATGGGCGGTGGATCGGCTTTCATCGTGGTCGGTTTTCCCTGCGCACCCATGAACACGGTCAGGATGCGGACTGGTTCTGCTTCGAGGTTGGTGCCGTTGTGCGCGGTCTTCACGGCTTCCATCAGGCGATCGCCCGGGCCGAGCGTGCGCCGCCCGAGGCCCGCGTACTCCACTTCGAGACGGCCGGAGAGAATGTAGCCGAAGAGCGGCGCGCCGTGACGGTGCCAGCCGGTGGTCTGGCCTGGTGCGATGGTGACGATCTGCGCGATCACCTGCGGCAGCGCGCTCTCAGGGTACTCGAGCGCCTCGCCGGCAATGGTCGTGCCGGTGTCCAGCAATGTCTCGGC
>JBHEOD010000107.1:13024-13300 GCA_046261745.1 Binatia bacterium | reverse complement strand
CAATCCACGTGCCTGGCCGCGCCGGGACGGCTCCTACCGAGGAAACGGCCTCAACTACAGGCACTCGGGCTGCCTGTAGTACGTTTTGGGGGATATCACAGTGAGACTGACTCAGAGATCGCAAAACGGCCCGTCAAGACACCTGAGACGCAAGGCACAGTTGTGTGGACACTGGCGAACTGACACCTTCCGCTCCTCATGCTTTATCATCCGTTAGCTTTATCTCTGCGAATGCCGGCCGCCGCAGCCACTTTCACCATCGTCGCAAATCTTCTT
>JBHEOD010000107.1:405-13014 GCA_046261745.1 Binatia bacterium | reverse complement strand
CCTGAGCTTCCGTCACAGGCCGACTTTGACGCCAACAACAATCGCGTCGACGACGAGATCGATCACGCGATCGGTCGCTTGCGTCGTGCCGTCGTGAGGGAAACGTCCCCCAGCCGCCGGTTCGATCTTTTAGGGAAACTCGCCGAGCCGATCAGTGTCGAGTTAGTCTTCTCGTCACAAGTCACGCAACAGCAGATCGATGCGTTCGTCTCGCTGGGGGGCGAGATCGGCCATGTGTACCAAGCTGTCAGCTACGGCTGGAATGGCCGGATAGCTGCCGGCGTGACCGATGGGCTGCCGGAGACCATGGGCGATTCGCTAGTCGTCGTCACGCCCCAGCATTCAGGCATCCCACACATGGACGAAGCGACGCGCACCGGACGTGTCCGCCCGATCTGGGCGGACGGTTACGCGGGCCACGCCAACGGACTTTCCGGCACGAGCGACATCACGATTGCGATCGTCGATTCAGGCGCCGACGACTCCCACACCGACCTGACCGGACGCCTCGAGTATTGGAAGGACTACACGACCGACGCGGAGACTAGTCCGCGCGACATCGTTCAGCACGGAACGCACGCTGCGGGCATCGCGCTCGGAACGGGCGCCGCGTTCGGCCTCGGCCCCGACACGCTCAGATACACGGATAGCGGCGACCTGACCGGCGTGGCCGCCAACGCCTTCTTCTACAGCGGCATCCACGTTCCCGCCGCCCCTATGACGTACAACCTATCCGGCGCTTGGCTCGGCGGCGGCTCGACGCTGATTCGCGTAGGTGCCCGCACCAACGGCGTCGCTGGGGGCTTCATCTCGATCTGCAACACGGCCACGGCGGGCTCGCCACTGAGCCTGGAGTGCTTTAGCAACGGCAATACGACGCAGATGTACGTAAGCGTCCTTCAGCAGAATTCGATCGGTTCGATCACGCGCTACGCGACCGCCGTCGATATCAGTCCGTACCCCGCCGTCGGCGACAGTTTCAACGCAATGCGCGGCGTGGCTCCGAACGCGCGATGGGCCGGCCTAAAGACGATAACAAACGCTGGGACCACCAACTCGACGGACATTGGAGAAGCGCTCGACGACCTGATCGTGCAGCGCTGGGCACACAACATTAAGGTTGCCAACCTGAGTTCCGGCCTCACGACGATCGATTCGACACTTCGCGACAAGATCAACACCGTGGTCTCGAACGGCATTGTCGTCGTCGCTTCGGCGGGGAACACAGGACCATCCGGAACGATCCAAGACCCGGCGCGCGCATCGCTCGTAATCACCGTCGGCGCTGCAAATGACAATAACCAACTCACCCAGTACTCGAGCCAAGGCTTTGCATCGCCAGGTTCGAATGAAGATACGAAACCGGATCTTCTTGCGCCAGGCGGCTCCGACTATCGGTCCAGCATTCTGGCGGCCGATAGCAATAATTCGGACGCCGGCCTCTCCTCGTTCGCCGACCGAACGGCCAACGACTACCTCAACATCAAGGGCACATCGGTCGCGGCACCGTTTGTCGCTGGCGCAGCTGCACTCATCGTCGATGCCATGCAGCGCGACGGCACAACGTGGACATTCTCGTCGGCTGCGCAGCCGCTACTCGTCAAGATGCTTCTGTGCGCGTCTTCCACCGAGACCAACGTGGTTCGCGAGGTCAATAGTGGGGCCAACCCCGTTCTCGGTCGAGACGTCGCGCCGAAGGATATCTTCGAAGGCTACGGAATGATGAATCCCGACGCGGCCACCGAAGCTGTTGGACAGACGTATTCCGGCGGCCACCTGTCCGACTCCACGCAGGGCGGCCCGTTCGACCGCCGTGCTTGGGGAAGGAAGCTCGGTATCCCAAGCGCAAGTCCGGTGACACTGACACTGACGGTGCCGTCGACCGCCGACTACGATCTCTATCTCTATAGCGGCATTCCGGACTCGAAGGGCAATCCGGTCATCCAAGCGTCAAGTGCGAATGCCGGTACCGACGTTGACGAGCAATTCACCTTCACGCCGAGCGACACTGAGACACAGTATCTTTTCGTGAAACGCGTTTCCGGAAGCGGCGCTTGGGCGCTGTCGAGCAGCGCTTCACAGGCCGTCTGTGGTGACGGTACGACGGAGGAGAGTGAAGAATGTGACGACGGCAATACGACGAACGGAGACTGCTGTTCGTCGTCGTGCACGATCGAACCGAACGGCTCGCCTTGCCAAGATGGCCTTTTCTGCACCTCGTCGGACCAATGCTCGGCCGGAGCCTGCGTCGGCAACGGTGATCCGTGTGATATGGGATCCGAGTGCGGCGACTCGTGCAGCGAGGCAAACGACAACTGCTTCGTTGCGGCGGGCATCTCGTGTTCAAGCGATTCCAACCCCTGCACAATCGATCAATGCAGCGGCAGCGGAACTTGTGTGCATGTTGCCGGTAACGTCGGCACGACATGCCGCGGCTTGTCGGGCGTGTGCGACGTAGCCGAAACGTGCACTGGCAGCACTATTGCGTGTCCACCCGATTCAAAGAGGACGTCGCCATGCCGCGCGGCTTCGGGAATCTGCGACATTGCCGAATCCTGCGATGGGATTAGCGACTTGTGCCCAACCGACGCATTCAGTTCGTCATCTTCCACCTGTCGTTCGTCAACCGGGATCTGTGATGTCGCTGAAAACTGCACTGGCTCGAGCCAGGCCTGCCCGGCTGACCTAAAGAGCACGGCTGTCTGCCGGCACTCCGGGGGAAGCTGCGACACGGAGGAGAGCTGCAACGGCACCGACGACAATTGTCCATCGAACGCCTATGCCTCTGCTGGCAGTCCGTGCGGTAGTGCCTCGTCGTCGCCATGTGACACCGCGGACAGCTGCGACAACTCCGGAAACTGTCAAGTGAACCACGCTGGTGATGGTACCGACTGCGACGATGGACTATTCTGCAATGGGTCAGACCTATGTTTAGGCGGCGACTGCGTGATTCATTCCGGTGATTCGTGTTCAGGCGCGGACGGCGATGAGAACTGTTTCGAGAGTTGCAACGAAGAGCTCGATAACTGCTTCGCCCCGGATCCTGAGAGCAGCGCCTGCTCCACCGGACAAGCATGCATTGTTAACGAGACCTGCGCAGGGGGGATCTGTAGCGGCGGCACTCTTGACCCCCTTTGCTGCGACGACGGGAACCCCTGCACACAGGATTCCTACAACACAGAAACGAACCAGTGCGATAGCGTGGTCGCGCCCGCTGAGGCCTGTCTCGGCGGCGGCAAATCCGGGCTCGGCCTGTCGACTCGAAGAGATGGCAAGGCCCGATGGAAGCTCGGAAACGGAGAGGAAACACTCTGCGAAGACCTTGGCGGCCCTGATGTCGATACCGATTACGACATTTGCATCTACGACGGCATCGGCGGAAGCAGCTACATCCTTGTCTCGCACTTCCACCTCCAGGCAAACACCAAATGGAGCGAGGGCACGGACTGTCGCTGGACGTATTCCGACAACTCCGCCAGCACTGATGGCATTACCGGCCTGCGGTTGAAGCCAGGCGAGTCCGGCCGTTCTTCTCTCCTGTTCGGAGCTGCCGGTCCGTCGGCACCGATTCCGACCCCCGTATCTTCAGAGAAATTCCTGAACTTCGACCCACGCGTCATTGTCCAACTGCACAACAGCCTCGGCATGTGCTGGGAGTCTCAGTTCCTAACGGCGAAAAAGAATACTGGTGAGAAGCTGAAGACTAATCGACTAATCCTAGTCGGTCGCTAATGAATCGCGGAGTACTCTCTGGCCTCGCGGCGTGAGTGCGCCGATACGACAGTCGGGGTGAATTGCGACGCGAGTGATAACGTCGGCCAAATACTCGGCCAGATTCATGCCAGCCCGCTTGCGGGCGACGATCAGCGAATTGCGCCGCGCTTGCTACCGTCGACACTGGATGAACGTCCAGTTCTTTCGCCCGAGCACCGGCACCCACAGCGTCTGTTCGCATGAATTGTAGCCGTCCTCGGCCCGCGCAACGGCTGTGTAGGGCCGGATTGCCGTCCACTGCCCGATGGCGTCGTGCATGGCGCCACCGAGAAGAGTCTTCGGGAGCAACGTCGCCGCGAGCAACTCGAGATAGCAGCCGAGTTCGTCACGAATTGGCACGACCTCGGCACGTCGCAACTAACCGAGAGGCTCGCCCGAAATAGTGTTTGCCGACGTTCTGCTCTCTCCTTGTTTTCCATCGGCGCCTGGAGAACCTGCGCCGCACGCGGGCCAAGTCGCCGCATGGCCTCATCGAGCTGTAATCGCATTCGCCCGCGCCCTGCCCTCAAAGTGATCCGCCAACGTCTCGAATTCGCGCAGCAGCGTCAGCACGTCGATCGGCGCGTCATAGGGTTCGCCGCGAAGCTCGCGGTAGGCGCGGCGGACGTTGAAGATGATGCGCGACGGCTCGGTCCAGTTCGCGTAGGGACCGAGGTCGATGCGCTGGGCGGCCTCGTACTCGCTGACGCCGGCCTCGTAGAAGCTCTTCGACTCGGCCTCCACGTACTCGAAGTAGCGGCGCAGCGTGCGCACGCCGTCGGTGTCCGTCACTTCGCCGTGGCCGGGAACGACGATACGCGGTTCCAGGGCGATGATGCGGTCGAGCGCCGCGTACCACTGCGCGTAGGTTCCCTCCCAGCCGATCGGCGTGCACGAATTCCAGAGCACGTCGCCACCGAACAGGATGCCCTGCTCGGGAAGATGGACGATCGAGTCGCCGGCGGTGTGCGCGGGGCCGACGTAGAGAATGTCCACGCGGATGCCGCCCAGGTCGAGCGAGAGGCCTTCCTCGAACAGCGTGGTCGGCGGCGTGATCGTGATGCCGCGAAAATCGTACTCGGAAAGGGCCTTCGCGAAGCGCCCGAGTCCCTGCGCGGCAGCTTCGGGGCCGCTGAGCTGCTGCATCGTCTCGGGCGTGATGTCGGTGCGCATCGCGTCGGCGCAGAGGCGGTGACCGATGATCTCCGCCCCCGTGCACAGCTGGTTACCCCAGCAGTGGTCGCCGTTGTGGTGCGTGTTGACGACGCGCCTGGGCGCCGAAGGATGCACCCCGGCATACAGATCGAGCAGCGCGCGCGTACGCGGCAGGTCCCAGAACGTGTCCACCACGAGGCCGCCGCCGCGCGCAACAAAACCCGAGTTGCTCCATCCGAAGCCGCGGTCCGGCTGCAGGCAGGTGTAGACATCGTCGTCGAGCGCGCGCATCTGCATGGTGACCGTCGACGTCATGACGGCCTCCCGAAGGCTTCGTCGAACAGGGCCTGGTTGCGGCCGTACACCTGCTGGCCGCCGGCCACGAACAGGCATTCGCCGGTGATCCATGACGCCGCCGGCGACGCGAGGAACGTGACCGCGTAGGCCACTTCCTCGGGACGGCCGAAGCGCGGGTTCGGCATGCCTTCGCACAGCTTGAAGATGTCGGGATGGTAGGTGTTCGCAAAGGCCTCGGTTTGCACCGGGCCGGGCGCCACGCAGTTCACGCGGACCTTCGGGCCCCATTCGAACGCAAGCGTACGCGACAGCTCGAGCACGCCGGCACGCGCCGCGCTGGTGTGCGCGATGCCGGGAAATCCGCGGCCGACCACCGCGATCACGTTCACGATCGCGCCGCCATCGCCGTCGAGCATCGGCACGCCGAAGACCTGCGTCATGTTCCAGGTGCCGGTCAGGTTCGTGTCGATCACCGCGTTCCAGCCCTTCGGCTTGTAGTCGCGGGCGGGCTGCGCGAACTGGCCGCCGGCATTGTTGACGAGGATGTCGATGCGCGGGAAAAGTTCGCGCGAGCGTTCGGCCAGTGCCTCGACGCTGTCGCGACTGCGGATGTCGACGACGGCCGTCTCCACGCGACGGCCGCTGCGCTCGCGGATTTCCGCGGCAGCCGCATCGAGGCGCTCGAGATTGCGCGCGGCCAGCAGCAGGTCGGCGCCGGCATCCGCAAGCGAGTCGGCAATCGCGCGGCCGATGCCGCCGGCGCCGCCGGTCACGATCGCGGTGCGGCCCGCCAGCAGGTCGGGCGCGAACACCCGCGTCGGAAGTGCCGGAGCTGGTACGAGCGTTGTCATCGGTTCCCCCTCGCCGCGAAGTCGCAAACACGTGTAGCCCGCGCGCGGAGACGACGAAAGGCAGCGGGGCTTCGCAAACCTCCCCTCGCGAGGCTAGAACCGCGAGCCGGCCACCGCGATGCATCCCAGGAGATCCCTTCGTTCCCTGATCCGTTCGCTGGCGCAGCTGGCCGCGCCGGTCGCGCTCGCGCGCCTCGGAATCATGGGAATGGGAATCGCCGACACCATCGTCGTCGGCCAGCTCGCCCCGGCGGATCTTCCCGCGTTCGCGCTCGGCTGGGCTCCGACCGGTGTGCTGATCGTCACGGGGATCGGCCTGCTGCTCGGCGTGCAGGTGCTGACCGCACGCGCGATCGGCGAGGGTCGCCCGCGCGATGCCGGCGCCGTGTGGCGCCGCGGTCTCGTGATCGGACTTTTCGCCGGAATCCTCAGTGCCGTCGGCTCGGCGTTTCTCGTCGAGCCGATGCTGATCGCGTTCGGCATCGAAGCGATGCTGGCAGCCGGGGCAGCCGACGTGGCCGCCGTGCTCGGCCTCAGCCTCGCGCTGCACTTCTGTTACGTCTGCTGCGCGTTCTTCGTGGAAGCCGTGCACCGGCCGATCCCCGGCACGGTGGTGATCTGGGCAGCCAACCTTGTGAATCTCGCGCTGAACCTGCTGCTGGTTCCGTCACTTGGTGCGATCGGCTCGGCGTGGGCAACGGTGGGCGGGCGGGCATTCATGTTCTTCACGCTCGCGGGATGGATCGTGCTGTCCGCTACCGGACGCACCTACGGAGTGCGCGAGCACGCTCCGCACTCGCCGAGCTATCGCGCGCTGCTCGGCGTGGGTGCGGCGGCGGCCGTCAGCCAGCTTGCCGAAGCGGGCGCGTTCTCGGCGCTCACAGTGATTGCCGGTCGACTCGGCGCCGAAGCGGTCGCGGCCTACCAGTTGCTGCTCAACACGCTGGCGGTGGTCTTCATGATCTCGCTCGGCGTGGCCGCCGCGACGGCGGTGGTGGTCTCGGAGACGTGGGGCAGCCGCAATGCGGCCGAGGCGTCGCGCGTGGGCTGGGTTGGCCTCGCGATGAACAGCGCTGCCATGCTGGTCTGCGTGGCCGTGCTGATGGCGTTTCCATCGCTGATCGCGAACGCTCTCACGTCGGACGCGTCACTCGCGGCTCTGGTGGCATCGCTGATGCCCCTCGCGGCGTTGATGCTGGTGCCCGACGGCGGGCAGGTTGTGGTGGCCTCCGCCCTGCGCGCGCGCGGCGACAACTGGCTGCCGACGGCCAGTCACGTGCTCGCTTACGTGGTGGTGATGCCTCCGCTGGCGTGGTGGCTCGGCGAGCACCTCGGCCGCGGAGTGGCGGGGCTCATGGAGTCCATCGTGGTGGCGAGCTTCGTGTCGGTGGCGGTGCTGATGTGGAGGCTGCAGAGGCTTTCCCGGGCGTGAACGGAAGAATCGGGGACAGGTACGAATTATCCGCCCGCGAAAACTGTACCTGTCCCGGATTTCGGTGACTTACTCCGCGCCGTCCACGAAACCCGTCAGGCCCGACGGCTCGTGTGGGCCGATCGCGATCTGTTCGAGCACGCCGACGCCTTCTTCGTCGCCCATGCGGGCGCGCACCACCTGCTGGGTGTGGAGGTTGTCGAACGAGAGCGGATCGAGATCGGCCGATTTCCACGACTCCCCGGCCATCGCGAGTTCCCCTTTCCAGTAGCCGTGTGCCCACTCGGGATGCTGGTAGCCGATGCCCTTCATCTGGAAGGTCAGCAGCGATTCGAGTTCGATCTCGTGACGTGCGCCGCCGCGTCCGACCAGCGCGATGCTCGCGTGATGCGCACGGCGCGTGCCCGGCACGTACTGGAGGCGGTGCTCGACACGCGCCATGTACTCGATCTTCGAATCGTTGACGCCGGGAATGTCGTCGGGCGTCTCGTAGGCCGGCACGATGGCGCCGTCCTGGTGCCACGCGCGTCCGTCGGACTCCTCGAACGTCGCGAAGTGCGTGCAGCGGTTCTTCCACTGGATCGGCGCCCACAGGAAGAAGAACTGCGGCATCTCGAGGCGCGGCGCGCCGTCCATCTCGGGAGCGCCGATCGGGCGAATGCCCCACGATCGGTCCTTGGTGCCGTACACGCGGCCGCGGTCGATCGCGAGAGTCTTGCCGTCGTACGAGATCGTGCCCTGCCAGCGTCCGTACTGCGCAAAACGGGTCGCGTCCATGTAGATGCGCTGGCCCCAGCGCTTGGTCTGGCGACCCTCCTCCACGCACGCAGTGCGAGCGATGAAGTCGAGCTCGCATTCGATGCCGGTCGAGTTCGGCTCGAGACGCACGCGCACGCGCTTCATCGGCTCGACGACCTCGATCGAGAAAGGTCCGACGGTGGTGTCGCTCGGCTCCTGCGGCGCGCGGCGCGAAGCGTGGAAGGAGTGCTGCTCACCGTCACGCACGATCGAGAAACCGCAGTCAAGGATGCCGCGATGGGGGTAGAGCCCCATGCCGATGCCGAAGTAGAACTCGCCGTCGGGGGCATAGCCGTTGAACCAGTAGCGGTCGTAGACGTTGCGATCGCTCGAAGCCGGATGCGCGACGGGTTCGGGGGTTTGATGGATCGGGTAGTCGTCGAACTTCGAGAGCATGAGGTCCTCCTTTCGCGGCCGCGGTTTGTCTACGCGGAAAGCGGACGCAGGTACAACCTCCCGCCGCAGGAAATCCGGCACAGGTACAGCTTTCCGCCGCAGGAAATCCCGGACTGGTACAGCTTTCCGCCGCAGGAAATCCGGGACTGGTACAGCTTTCCGCAATGATGTGGGGCAAAGCGTCGACGCCACCGGAAACCTGTACCTGTCCCGGATTTCCCGCCCGACATCCCGGGCGGAATTCTCCGCCTGCTACGGCGGGCAATTCAGCTTGGCCGACGGGTCCTTGATGTGTTTGCCGACGAGCTGGGCGTCGCCGATTCGCAGTGTACCGTCGCCGTCGGCGTCGCATACACGCAACGGGCAGCGGCGGCGCTTCATGATGGCGTGGACGATACGGCGCATGTCCTCGTCGTCGACGCGCGCGTCTCCGTTCCAGTCTCCGCAGCCGGCATTGGCAGCCGGCGCACCGACGCGACGGTAAAGCCCCACGTCGTCATCGCCGTCAATTCGCACGAAGGTGCCCTCCGCCACCAGGGCGTTGACACGGTCGATCAGTGCTTCGCGCGAGTGCACGTTCCGAACGAGAATGTATTCGACGGAATCGGGATCGTGAGGGTTTTCGCCGTCGACACCCCAGTTGCTGATTTCGAACGGGTTCGGAAACAGGTAGATCGCGCGGCGGTGGCTGAGATGAGGCACCACCGAGTAGTCGGCGGATACCACCGCATCCTTTGGTACGAGCGCGATCAACTCGCGCACTTTCGCAAGGCCGGCCTGGCTGTTGTTGTCTTCCCACGCGCTTAGCAGGGCCCGCGGATCGTTCAGCGGGACGCGGCTCCACGCGAGATTGGAAGCGACCGCCGAGATCAACAGAAGGCCGGGCGCTGTCGCTCCGACAAGCGCGAGAGTTCGTGTCGCGGCCGTGCCCGCCGTTCGAACGGCATCGCCGGCCGATGCCGTGGCGCTCGCGACCGCACCGCGCAGGAAGCCGATGCGCGCAAGTCCATCCATCGTCGCAATGTACAGGAACGGAACGACCGACGTCTGGTAGTGGAACTCGAGGCTGCGCATATACCACGCGCTCGAGACGAGGTTCGCGACGAGTGCGGGCACAGCGGGTGCGAGGGTGAGCGGCGCAAGCAGGAACAGGTAGAGATTCGCGAATCCGAGTTCGAGCAGGTAGCGGATGCCGTCCACTCCGAAGAAGCGCCCGAGCAGCCAGCGCGGGTCGTGCCCCTGGTACCACAGGCCGGCCAGGAAGCCCTGCTTGCCGTAGCGGAAGAATCCCGCGCCGTTGAAGTACGGCAGAATTACCGCGACGCACAGCATGAAGTAGGCCGACGAGGCCAACGCGATGACGAAGCCGAGCCGCCGCTGCCGGCGGTCGAGCATCAGCACGAGACCCAACGCGACGAACACCAGCGGCACGTCCTCTTTGCACGACATCGCGAGCGCAGCAGCCAGCGCGAACGGCAGCAGGCGGCCGGCACGCAGGAAATCGACCGATGCAAGAATAAACGTGGTCGCGAACGCATCCGGATGCGCGTGGTCGAGGTTGAGGTTCTGGACGGCTGGGTTGATGAGGTAACTGGCGCACATCACCAGCACGAGCCACGGGCGGCCGGGAAGCTCGCGCAGGCCGATGCGGCACAGGAACCACGCGCCGGCCGCGATGGCCACGCTCTGCAGGATGAGCAGCGCGCGCACGTCGTCCCAGATCCAGTAGATCGGCGCGAGCACGAACGAGAGGAAGCGCACGTGATCGCCGAGTAGCGGCAGGCCGCGCACGGTGACGAAGTGGTCGGTGGCGTGGCCGGCCAGCCAGATTCCCTGGTCGAAGGTGCCGAGGTCGAACGCCCACGTCTTGAAGTAGCTGTGGCCGAGACAGGTCTGGATGCTGAAACAGGCGGCGTAGACGGCCGCCAGGGCCAGCACCGTCAGCTTCACGGTGCGATGATGACGGTTCGGATCGGACATGAACGGCAACCCGGAGCGGGCCCGGCGATATGACCTTCAACCGCACGCCACGGCAAGCCCGCGAAAAAGGGGTCTGACCCCTTTTCTCTTGCGCTACGCGGCGGGGGTGAAGCTTTGTTGCAGCATGCAGGCGCTGAGCAGGATCATCAGAGCGGGGTCCACGGCGGTGCGGGCGGCGTCGTCCATCGACGGAAGGGAATCGAGCAGCGCGACGACCTTCGTGCGATCGTAGAACGGCATCGCCTCGAGCGACGGACCGCGCAGCGTGGTCTGCAGCAACTCGTGGAGCTTCTCGTTCGGGGCCAGCGCCACCGGCGGGCTCGTGAACGGATGCTTGTGGCGTGCGTACACCGTCTCGGTGAGGACGGAGCGCGTCGCTTCGCGCAGCACGTACTTCTCGGTCATGCCGCGGATCTTCTGGCGCACCGGCAGCGAGCGTACGAGTTCGACGACATGGTGATCGAGGAACGGTACGCGCCCCTCCACCGAATGGGCCATCTCCATGCGGTCACCGAGCATTGCCAGCACGTAGTTGCTCAGCTGGCTCTTGCCCCACAGGTAGAGCGACTGGTGAACCGGCGGGCGGCCGGTGAGCTGCGCTGCCACGTCGATGCCGTCGAGCAGCGACGTGAACGCGTCACGTCGGCCGTGGGCGGCGGCGAAGTCCTCCGAGAACAGCGCATGCAGCTTGAAGCCGGTGCTGCCGAAGGCCTCCATCCACGACGGCGCGAACCCAAGTCGCGCACGCACGCCTTCGAGCGACAACGAGCTTCCGGACGGAAGCAGCAGGCCGCGCGAAACCGGGTTGGCCTTGTCGAGTTCGCCGAGCAGCCGCTGGACTTCGGCCGCGTCCTGACCGTCGTTGTCGTAGAGCAGCATGTCACGGCGAAACGGCGGGTAGCCGCCGAGGATCTCGTCGGAGCCTTCGCCGGTCAGCACAACCTTGTAACCGGCTTCGCGCACCGCGCGGCTCAGCACGAACTTGGCCACGCCGTGCGCGTTGAGGCACAGCGTCTCGCTGTGCCGGATCGCATCGCCGAAGTGCTCGGCGAGGTCGGACTGGTGAAGCGGAATCGGATGGAACTCGGCGCCAACCCGGGCGGCCATTTCCCGGGCGATCGGCCCCTCGTCGTAATCGGCGCGATCGAACGTCAGCGTGAAGGTGCGGATCGGGTCGCTGCGATGGCGCATCGCGAGGCCGAGCACTGCGCACGAATCGATGCCGCCGCTCAGGTAACAGCCGACCGGAACGTCGGCGCGCAGCCGGAGCCTGACGGCCTCGTCGAGGGCCGCGCGAAAAGCCTCGGCGCATTCTTCGTCGCTGCGCGGCGCGACGTCTTCACTGCACGGGTAGTCGAAATCCCAGTACTTCCTGATCTCGACGCGGCCGTCGCGCGCGAGCAGGTAGTGACCGGGCGGAACCTGCTTCACCCCGTCGAACAGCGAGCGGTCCTGGCGAGGTACGATCAGGCTGTTCGCGTCGAAGAAAGACTCCATGTCCCAGCGTGCGGGAACTCCGGCCGCGAAAAGCGCCTTGATTTCCGACGCGAGGATCAGCGTTCCGTCGTGCTCGGCGTAGTACAGCGGCTTGATGCCGAAGCGGTCGCGGGCGGCCAACAGCGTGCGCGTACGCTCGTTCCACAGCACGAACGCGAACTCGCCGCGCAGGTGTCGGAAGCAGTCGGTGCCGAAGTCTTCGTAAAGATGAAGGACGATCTCGCTGTCGCTGCGCGTGCGCAGGCGATGACCTCGCCCCTCGAGATCGCGCCGGATGCGCTCGAAGTCGTAGAACTCGCCGTTGACGACTGCCCGGATCGACTCGTCTTCGCTGGCGAGCGGCTGGTCGCCGGTGGCGAGGTCGATGATGCTGAGGCGCGCGTGCCCGAGGCCGACGCGCCCGTCAGGCGAGATCCATTGACGCTGCCCGTCAGGCCCGCGGTGGTGGAG
>JBHEOD010000107.1:0-395 GCA_046261745.1 Binatia bacterium | reverse complement strand
CCGACGAGAACATTCCAACGATCCCACACATCCCCCGCCCGTCTATCCCGCCCCCCGTCCCATGCGAAAAGAAAATGGGGTCAGACCCCTTTTTCCCAGCGCTTCTCTTCTCGGCCGAGCGCCCCGCGAGAAATCGGGGACTGGTACGGATTCTCCGCGAGACGTTCGACCGTGGAGCTGCGCCGCCGGAAATCCGTACCTGTCCCCGATTTCCCGGATTTCCGCTGCTCGCGAAAAAAGGGGTCTGACCCCATTTTTGATGCGTCAGCCGAAGCCGGCCAGGGTGCCAACCTGGAAGACGGCGAAACTCGCGCCCCACGCCAGCACCGTCATGTACACGAACAGGAAGACCGGCCAGCGCCAGCCGCCGGTTTCGCGGCGCACGACGGCGAGCG
>JBHEOD010000106.1:0-13473 GCA_046261745.1 Binatia bacterium | reverse complement strand
GCCGACGACGAGATCGCGGCGACCGTCCGCGTCGAGGTCGGCGGTCGACGCGACGTACCAGCCGAACGAAGGATGCGGCGTCGCGGGCTGGTAGCTGCGCAGCACGCTGCCGTCCTTGCCGCTCACAAGGTGAACGCGGCCGCCCGAAGAGCCCGGCGCACCCGCGAACACGTCCGCCTTGCCGTCGCCGTCCTGGTCGCCAGCGATGTCCATGTCCCAGCCGAGCATTTCCTCCCGGTCGGCCATGAGGCGCCAGATCTCGTTGCCCGACTTGGGAGAATGGGCCGAGAGCACACCGCGCATCTCGTCGGCGATGACGGCCTGCGGAGCCGACACGATGATGTCCGAAAGACGGTCGCCGTCGAGATCGGGGACCGGCATCACCCAGTGACCGAACAGGCCCTTGGCAAGCGTGCCGTCCCACTCGCGGATCTTCGCGCCGGTCGCGCCCGACCACACCGTCGCGACGCCGTTTTGCAGGTTGCCGGGCGAGAGCTTGAAGCGCGAGCCGGCGGCGATGTCGGCGGTGCCGTCGCCATCGGCGTCGAGGGGCTCGCCGAAGCGGAAGCCGAGCTCGCCCATCGCAACATCTCCGTTGATGCGGCGCGCGACGCACCAGCCGCTGCCGGGAACGTCGCACGGTGGCACGGCGACGGCAGGCTGCGCCGACGCAACCAGGAGACCGATGGAGAGAAGAGAGGAAGGAGAGGTCCGGCGCAGGCGGTGCGATCGCACCGCCTGCGCCACGGTGTCTACTGGCAGCAGCCGACCCACTTCTGGCCGCCCATGCCAGTGCAGTTCTTCGGGCCGCCGCTCGGCGGGCCGCCCGGCTGAAGCGCGCTGAGCACGCCGGTTGCGTTGGTGAGCGTAACGAAGTCACCGCCGACGTCCTGGTGCGCCGTCGAATAGCGCCAGCGCGTGGAGGCGGGCATCGTCGCGTCCTGCATGCACTGCGCGCTGCCGGGGCGAAGCGGATCGATGGCCCAGAACGCGGTGACGACGTCGTCGTCGACATCGGTGATGTTGTCGAGGTCGCCGGCGGCCTCCGCGTTCACAAGCTCGGAGTACAGGCACGCGTGAGAACCCGGGAAGACCGTATTGCACTCCTGGTCAGCGCCCACGGTTCCTTCCGCCATCCCATAGTTGAAGTTGCCGGTGCCCTGCGACAGCACCGCCTTCAGGATCGTCCCCGGCAGCGCCGGCAACGTCGTCGTCGTGGTGGACGTGGTGGTGGTGGTCGTAACCGTCGGATCGCACAGCGCCGGCTCCACGTCACAGGCGGCGGCAATGCAATCCTTGCCGAGGAACTTCTTTGCATCGTCCTTGGAAAGCGGCGCGGCGCAGCGCATGCAGAACGATTCGCCGAGATTGCCGAACTGGACCTTCACGTTGACGGCGTCCTGCGGAAAGTCGTCGGCCAGCGTGAACGAGACGCCCGAGCGAATCTTCACCTGCAGCTTGCCGTCGGCGATCTGCGCCTGGTTCTTCGTGACCTTGTTCTTGTACTTCCACGACTTGCCGGCTTTCTCGGTCCACTCGGGGCCGCCCGGCAGCACGATGCAGAGATCGTCGGTGGCGCTGTAAACCGCGATCGACATGCCGTCGGTGCCCGGGTTGTTGGCGTCGGTGTAGAGCACGCCCGCATCCTTCGAGAACACTTGCACCTGCCGCTTGGCCGGGTCTGCGTGATCCTTGATCTGCAGCTTCTTGGTGGAGACGTCGTCGGCCAGCGCGGGGCCCGTACACATCGTCACCAGCAGCGCAGCCGAAACTCCTGCGATCGTGATTCTCTTCATTGGATCCTCTAACCCCCGTGCATGTTTGAGCGTGGTGATAGACGGGCCCGCGGCGGCCGCATCGCAAAATCGACCGTGGAACAGGCGCCATTCCTCCCGCGCCCGCCCCGCTGTCCTCGCTCGGGATAGTCGCCGCGATCCCGGCACCCTGTCAAGCCGCTTCGTCCCGGGAGGCAGGCCGCCGGGTCCCGCGGGGAGCCCAACGAGCGGCACCCGACGCCTCCGGTGCGACGCCTCCGGTAAAGATACGGGGCTTCGTTGCCGCCGGATCAGTTGCGGATCATTTTTCTCGCTCGCCCCAATGTCGCAAAAGTCCCGCACTGCGCGGAGGCGGCGTCGTGGTCCCGCGGCCGCGTGAAGCTCAAGGGGCGATCTCAGGTGCTCCGGGCGATGGGCGCGGGGAAAACCGGTTTCGGCGGGCGTTTTCATTCCCAACCGCCCCGCCTCCGCGATACAGTCCGCGCCATGTCATACGACCCCTTCCCGCGCGGCCCCTACGCGGTCGGCGTGCGCAGCGTCGACACGTCGGATGCATCGCGTTCGCGCTACCTTCCCGTGGAAGTCTGGTACCCGGCCACCGCCGAATACGCCGGCCAGGACGTCGAAGAAGAAACCATGGACCACTACGACCTGCTTCCCGGCTTCCCGCCGGCCAAGCAGGCCGCCGTCCGCAACGCCGGCATCACGAAGGGCCGTTTTCCGGTCGTGCTGTTCTCGCACGGCTTCGGCGGCCACCGCCGCCAGTCCACGTTCCTGTGCACGCACCTCGCGAGCCACGGTTACATCGTCGTGGCGATGGACCACACCGGCAACACGGTGATCGACATGGCGCAGGTGACGCTTCAGGTGATGATGGGCCAGCCCATGCCCGACACCGAGGCCCTTCTCGACGCGGCCATCGATGCGCGTCCGGCCGACGTGAGCTTCGTCCTCGACCGCTTGCTTGCGGGCGACCTCGGCATCGACCCGTCGCAGATCGACAGCGAGCGCATCGGCATGGCGGGCCACAGCTTCGGCGGCTGGACCACGCTGATGATCGCGGCGGGCGATCGTCGCATTCGAGCGGCGCTGCCGCTCGCACCGGCCGGAGGCGAGTGTCCGCTGCCGGCCGAAAAGCTCATCCGTTCCCTCGTGTTCGAATGGGGCCGCGACGTCCCGACGCTTTTCCTCGTCGCCGACAAGGACACGCTGCTTCCGCTCGAAGGCATGCGCGGTCTTCTCGAACTCACGCGCGGCACCAAGCGCATGGCGGTGCTCGGCAATGCCGACCACATGCATTTCTGCGACGAGGTGGAAGCCACGCACGAGATGTTCCGCACGATGGCGCCTCCGGGCCCGTTCCAGGAGATCGCCAAGATCCTTCCGGCGGCTGCCGACCTTTCTCCCGGCACGCACGCGTACGATTTCAACCGCGCTCTCGGGCTCGCGCACATGGACGCCGTGCTGCGCGGCAACGAAAAGGCAGCAGCCTTCCTGGCCGGAGACGTTCCGTCAGCGTTCCGCGAGCGTGGTATCCACGTAAGCATGGCCTGACGGACGCGGGGGCGACACATCTGGCCGTGTCGCCCCCGTCATTCTTACTTCGCAGCACGATGATGCCGCCGCTTCGCCCGGTGTCCTGACCACGGCCTCTCGCTCCCGATCTCCCGCCGACCATCGCACCATGAACTTCGCGCCCACCGACGATATCGAGCGCATCCGCATCGAAGCCGAGCGCATCGCGGCCGGGTTCGACGACGAGTATTGGCGCGCGAAGGACACTACGCACGAATTCCCGTGGGAGTTCTACCGCGCATTCGCGGCGGGCGGCTGGCTCGGCATCCTCGTGCCCGAGGAGTACGGCGGCGCGGGACTCGGCGTCGCGGCCGCCGGCACGCTGCTACACGCGGTGGCGGCCAGCGCGGGCGCGATGAACGCGGCTTCCACGCTGCACCTTTCGATCTTCGGCATGGGACCGGTAATTCATCACGGCTCCGAGGAACTGAAGCGCCGCGTGCTGCCGCGCACCGCCACCGGCGACCTGCACGTCTCGTTTGGCGTCACCGAAGACGACTCCGGCACCGACACGTCGCGAATCCGCACCACGGCCGTTCGCAGCGGCGACCACTGGGTGATCAACGGCAAGAAGGTCTGGAATACCAAAGCGCAGCAGGCCGAGAAGATCCTGCTGCTGGCGCGCACGACGCCGCGCGACGAGTGTCCGCGGCCCCTCGACGGCATGACGCTGTTCCTGGCCGATCTCGACCGCAGTTGCTGCGAGGTTCGCGAGATCCCCAAGCTCGGCCGCAACGCGGTCAATTCGAACGAAGTGTTCATCCGCGACCTTCCCGTGCGCGCCGAGGACGTGGTGGGCGAAGTGGGGCGCGGCTTCCAGTGCCTGCTCGACGGACTCAATCCCGAGCGCATCGTGATCGCGGCCGAAGCGGTCGGCATCGGGCGGCGCGCGATCGACTGTGCGGTTCGCTACGCGCGCGAGCGCGTGGTGTTCGACCGGCCGATCGGCCAGAACCAGGCCATCGCGCATCCGCTCGCCGACTCGCACTGCGAGCTCGAGGCAGCCGACCTGCTGTGGAAGAAAGCCGCGTGGGCCTACGACCGCGGCGACAAGGCCGGCCCGCTCGCCAACATGGCCAAGCTGCGCGCGGCCGACGCGTCGTTTCGCGCCTGCGACCGCGCGCTGCAAACCTTCGGCGGCTTCGGCTACGCCACCGAGTACAACGTCGAGCGCTACTGGCGCGAGTCCCGCCTGATGCGCATCGCGCCGATCTCCCAGGAGATGGCCCTCAACTACATCAGCGAACATGTCCTCGCCCTCCCCAAAAGCTACTGAGAAAAAATGGGGTCAGACCCCTTTTTCGACGCTGCCGGGAGTCGGCGCCAGAAAAAGGGGTCTGACCCCATTTTGAACACTGAGTATCCTGACAAACCACGCGTGGCCGTCGGCGCGGTGGTGCTGCACGAAGGCCGCTTGCTGGTGGTCGAGCGCGGCAATCCGCCGGGCGAGGGCATCTGGGCGCTGCCGGGCGGAAGCGTGGAGCTCGGCGAAACGCTGGCCGAGGCCGCCGAGCGCGAAGTCCTCGAGGAGACCGGCCTCGTGGTGCGCGCCGGCGCGGTGGTGCACGCGTTCGATGCGGTGGTGCGCGACGACGACGCGCGCGTGCGCTTCCACTACGTCATCGTGGATCTGCTCTGTGAATACGTCAGCGGCGAGGTGACGGCGGGCAGTGACGCGCGCTCGGCACGGCTGGTCACCCGAAAGGAGTTCGCCGGGCTTCGCAGCAGTCGCGCGACCGTCGATCTCCTGCGCCGCATCACGACGTTCTTCCACGAGGACGACGCGGATTCGTGACCTCAGCCGGCGAGGCGGGTTTCGCGGCTCGACAGCCCATGCCGCCGCACGTACCCTCGCAGCTGTGACGAATCTCTTCTTGCGACGCCCCCGGTGGCGCTTCCCGATCACGCTCACACTCTCGGTTGGACTCGCGTTGACCGGCTCCGCCTGCAGCCCAACGCGCATCCGGGTTCCCGCTCCCGAACTTCCTGCCCTCGCTCCAGCCGACGAACTCTATGTGCTGTCGCCGCTCCGCACGCACATTCGCCGCCTGCCTCCCCAGGCGCTTCGCCTGCTGGCCCCGCACTGGAGTCGCGTCCGCGAAGGCGATCGCAAGGCGCTCCAGGCCACGCTGATGGGCACACTCGCGGAGGCCAGGGTGGAGCCTTTCGTGCGCGCCCACCTGCGCGAGGCGGCTGCTGCGCAGCCCGATCTTGCCGCGGCGTCCGTGGAATGGTTGCGCAGCCCCGTCGGCTACGAGGTGAAATTTGCCGAAGCCACCGCGGCCAGCGGGGACAAGTCTTCCGACGGTGCGTTCTATGCCAGCGTGGCCGCCGTGCGCGACAACCGCGCTCCGGAGATTCGCCTCGACCGTGTGCGTCGCCTGGCGGCCGCAACCGGCGCGCTGCCCAAAGCGCTCAACTTCACGGCGAGCGTCGGCACCGTGGTTGCGCGTCTCGTCAACGTCACGCTGGCGGATCAGAAGCCACTGCCCGTGACGTCCCTCAGCACGATCGTCGATCGCGAGAAGAAGAAACCGGAAGTCGCCGAAGCCTACGATCCGGTGGTCATCGCGGCGCTGCTGGTGCGATGCCGCGATCTCGATCTCCAGCAAATCGACAGCTACATCGCGTTTGCGTCCACGCCGGCCGGGCGCTGGTACCACGACACGATGGCGGCGGCGCTGGTGCGCGGCGTCAACGGCGCAAGCATGGACGTCGAAGCCGTGTTCAACGTGGCGGCGCATTCTGACGAGGACCCTCCTTCGGTGGGCGTCAATCTCGACGCGCTGCTCGTATCGCTCCCGTCCGGTCGCGAGGTGCGACTGCTGACGTTCGCCCAGGCCGGCGCGCCGTCGCAGCCCGCCATCGTGCTTCGCTACGAGACGTCGCTGCCGCTCACCAACGGCGCGGCCGTCAGTCGCGAGGCCGAGGAAGTGTGGGACAAGGTGCGCGCCCAGCTTGAATCCGAGGGAGCGCACGCCGCGGTGCTGCAGGCCACCGGCTCGGTCGAAGGCTGGGTGTTCCCGTTCGCGTCGTCGCGCAAGTTCGCATGGCGCCGCGACAAGGGCGGCGAGTGGGAAGTCGCCGACATCGGCCGCTCTCCAGGCACCCTGCAGCGCGAAATGCTCTGGAGCGTCCCCCCCTGAAAAAAGGGGGTCAGACCCCTTTTTTCGGCGGCGGGGGGAAAAGGGGTCAGACCCCTTTTTTCGGACGTGGAATTGCCCTGCGGATGGTCGAAATCGTCAACATGCCTTACCTCTCTGATTTAGCTGACGAATCAAAGGCTTAGGCGAATCGACGGCTACGACGTTGGGACACGCCTGGGTCTGACCAGGCCGTCGGGCCGGCCAACGCCCCCGTTTTAGGGGATCGGACGTCTGCGGACCCGGAATGCGTTGATGCTCTGGAGAAAAGGGGTCTGACCCCTTTTTTTGGGCGCCGGGCGGCCGCTACGGAACCATCACGCGCGGCGCGCGGCGCAGCGACATCAGGTACACGCGCAGCGCGCCCTTCTCCTCGAATCCAAGTGCGGCGAACGCGCGGCGGGCTGCCCTGCCCTCGCCGTCGTGGCCGGCGATCGCGTAGTCGAAACTCGGCGCGCGGCCGTCGTGCAGGTACGGCGCCGAATCGGCCACGCCCCACAACCTCGGCGTGAGGTACTGGTTGCGCGCAACGGCGCGCTGACGGTGGAGCGCAACGTTGGCGCGGCCCATGCGGTGACGCTTGAGGTCGCTGAACAGCCAGACCGGGTAGCCCTTGAGCTGTTCGTCGTACTGGAGCGCGGGGCGGCGCATCGTGCGCGAAAGGTCGATGGGCGGGAGGCCGGCGATCTCGATGACCGGATTCTCGAGCACCATCATCGGGCGGTGGCAGCTGGCGCAACCGAGCGCATGGAACTGCTCGCGGCCTCGCGCGAAGTCCTCGACGAAGCTGGTGGTCGTGGGAGCGCGCAAGCCCTGAGCAGCGGGCTCGAGGTTACGGTCCTGCACGAGCGGCTCGACGATCGGCAGTTCGAGCAGCGCCAGGTGCGCAGTCAGCGCCGCAAGCGCACGGCTGCCGAACTCGTCGCGCAAGCCGTCGCCGTCGGGATCGCTCGCGTCGCCACTGCCGGCCGCTTCCACGCCTTCGGCAAGTAGGTCGTCGGTCTGGATGCCGATGTGGGCCTGCAGCGCCTCGGTGACGAAGCCGGTGATGTCGGGGCGCGTGCCCTTCCATCCGAAAGGCTTGACCACGAGATCGTCGTCGACGCCGTCGAGGCCGGATGCATCGATGCTGCCGTCGGCGGTCGCGCGCAAAACGCCGAAATCCACGCCTTTGCTCACGAGGCGCTGCTCGCGCGCGGTGCCTTCGCGGGCGGACTCCTTGGCCAGCGCCGCGCGCTGCGCCTGCAGGTCGGCCGTCATCTCCCGTGCAAGCGCTTCGACGACGCCGAGCGCGACGAGAGCCGGAGAGTTGCGCGTGTCTCCGCTGTCCGGCGCGAGGCCGTCACCACTCAGGAACACGTTGTCGGTTTCCGCGCCGGCGCCGTTCGGGCCTCCCACCCAGTGACACGACGGACACGAGATCGTCTCCGGACCGCCGAACAGCCCCTCGTGCACGCGGCGGAACGGGCCTTTCTCCGAGCGTGCGGCGTCGCCGCTGCCGAGCCCGTCTGCGTAGCCGTACTCGTGGTCGAACAGGAGTTGCCCCGTCTCGGCCAGCTCCGACAGGCAAAAACCCGGCGCAGGATTGGCCGCCGAAATTCCATTGGCCGGCAGCGAAGCCACCGCAGCCTGCGCCGTCGGCGATGAGTACGGCTGCGGAAAACCTGTACCTGTCCCGGATTTCACCGAGCGCATGAACGCGCCGGGGTTGGCGGCTTCGCGAAGGCGCAGTTCGTGGCGCGCTTCGGCGGCCCGATACGCTTCGCGTGCGGCGTCGAGGCTGAGCGGCGCGGGACGCACGATGGGTGGACAGTCGGCGCGCCACGCGAGCGCCTCGGCGCCCAGCGGCTTGGCAGGTTCCTGGCGCTCGGGGCATCCGGCGACCGTGATGCCGAGCAGTGCGCAAGCCGCCACTCGTGCGAGCGAATGCACCGAAAACATGGTCACGGCACGAACAACTTGGGCTGGCGTGACAACGAAGTGAGGAAGACGCGCAGGCCGGCGCGGCCGCGTTCGTCGAGGGCAAGATACGCGTCGCGCGATGCCGCCGCGTCGCCGCCATGAAGCACGATCGCTTCGTGTACGGTCGCTGCGCGTCCATCGTGAAGATAGGGCGCGGTTTCGGCCAGGCCCCAGAGCGGACGCGTCAGGTACATGCGTGCGGGAATCGAGCCCTGCGGCGCCGGCGACGCGAGCGCTTCGCCCATGTCGTGACGCTTGAGGTCGCTGAACAGGTGCACGAGGTAGCTCGGGGCCGGACCGACCGACTTCGGCTCCACCTTGGGTCCGTCGCCGTCACGCGCAACGTTGATGACGAACGACGGTCGCCCGGCAACGCCTGCGGTCGCATCGAAGTTTGGATCGGCCAGTTCCAGCGCCGGCACATGACAGGACGCGCAACCGATCGCATCGAAACGCGTGCGGCCATCGGCAAACAGGTCGATGAGGCCGGGATCCTTCGGCGGACGCGTCACCGGCACTTCGAGTTGCGCAAGGTAACCAACCACGGTGGTCAGCATGCCCGACTCAATCTCGAGCGAGACGCCGTCCTCGTCGAGGTCGTACCACGGGCCGTTGCCGTACGGCGCCCTGTCGAGCGTACCGTCTTTCACCGCGAGGTGGATGCGCCTCGAGACGAGGCCGTGATGAATCTGCAGCGACTCCTCGATCATGTCGCGCAGGGTTGCCGAATGACCTTTCCATCCGAACGGGCGAATCACGAGGTCGTTGTCCACGCCGTCGACTGCGGCGTAGTCGAGGCTGCCGTCAGGCAGAGCAGAGAGGCTTCCGAACGAGATGCCCTTGGCAGTCAGCGGCTGCTCGACGCGCCGCTGTTCGGCGGTGGCGCGTGTACGGGCGACCTCCGCGGCGGCCTGCAACTCCTTGCTCATCTCGCGCGCGAGAAGCTCGACCGCGCCGAGTCCGAGCAGGTGCGGCGGATTCCTCTGGTCTGCGCTCGCGAGGCTCTTCCCGTCTCCCCGCAGAAATGCGTTCTGCGTCTGCGTGCCGGCGCCGTCGGGGCCGCCCTTGGAGTGACAGTTCGCGCATGCGAACGCATCGGGACCACCGGCGAGGCCGTCGTGGATGCGCCGCGGCCTGGGCGTGAAGTTCGCGTCGTCGTCGCTGCGTCCCTTTCCGCCCCAGCCGTTCTCGGGCCGGAAGAGGTATGCGAACAGTTCGTCGCCGACGATGAAGAGCGCGTCGATGCCGAGCTTGCGATAGTCGAAGTCGGTGTCGGTCAGCGTGGCGTGCTCGATCAATTCGCCGGGGTCGCGCGCATCGAGCGTACGGTCGAAGTCTTCGCGGCGGCGCAGTTCGATGGCGTCTGCGAGCAGTTCCATCAGCACGGCATCGTCGGTGATCGGACGTTCGTCTGGGGTGGCGAGCATCTCGCCGGAGGCGGCGGTCGCGCACACCCCGAGCGCGAAAAGGCCGGCGAGCATGCTGAGGACTGGGAGCGTGGCGGGCATCGTCCCGGGAAGTACATGTTACGCCCGGGGGTTGTGCAAGCCTGTTCCTGGCTGTTCTGCGTGCGCGGTTCCTCGTGCCCGCGTCCTCGCGCTGTTCCTCGCGCCCGTGTTCTTCGCCCTGTTCCTCGCGGCCTGTTCTTCGTGCCCGTCAGGTGTAGCGGGTGTCCTCGGGGAGTCCCGTCGCGGTCACGACGGCGTCCCGGGTTCGCGGATTCAGACCCGGCGCACCTTGTAATGCTCGCGCGGCAGATGAACGCAGACCTGGCCGGCCATGTCGTCCTCGCGAAGGATCGCAATCTCGTGCACCGAAGACGCCACGAGCTCGCCCACCACCGGGTCGTTGCCGAAGCTCTCGTGCACGATCTCGATGCGGTCGCCGAGGCGAAGGTCGTTCGGTTCGGCAGGATCGACGCCCTGGCCGGACGCCGGCGTCGCCACGCGCGCCACGGCCACCGCTTCGCCTCCGCTCATGTCGCTGAACTCGCCGTGGCCGAACGCGTCGATGCGCTCCACCCACGCGCAAAGGTGCGAGTAGGGCTCGAGCAGCGACGCCGTCTGCGAAATGAGCTTGAGCGTGTAGACGGGATGAAAGAACGAGAGATCGGCAAGACTCGGCTGTGAACCGAGCACGTAGAGATGTTGCGCAAGATGACTGTCGAGCAGGTCGAGCTTCGCGCGAAGCTGCTCGCGCTGCGGCTCGACGTCGGCCATCACCTTCTCCATCGTCAGCGGGATATCGAGCATGGTGGCGCGATCCTCGACGAAGCCCGGAGGAAACACCGGCGCGCTCACGCCCACGGTGCGCACGCACAGCCAGAACAGTTCCTGCTGCCAGGGGCCGAGCATCATGGTCATCGCGGCCGAGTCGTCGGGGAACAGCGTCGGATTGGGATGCAGGCGGTCGATCGTGCGTGCGATGAGATCGCTGTCGCAGTAGATGTCGGCGCCGATCTGCAGCACCGGAGTCTTTCGATAACCGCCGGTGAGCGCGGTGAGATCGGGCTTGGGCATCACCATCGGGATGACCACCGAGCGCCACGACAGGCCCTTCATGCCCATCACGCGCCGGATCTTCTCAGCGTACGGGGATTCCCAGTAGTGGTGCAGAATGAGTTCGCTCATTGTTCTCGCTCCTTCGTCGCGGGCACGTCGATGTGTGTGCCTGATACGCCCGACGCGCCCAGGTGGAAAACCACCGCTCCCGAAATCCGGGACAAGTACGGATTTCGCGGCGAAGCGGCGCAGTATCCGGAATATCCGGGACAGGTACACATTTTCGTCGGCGCGAGACGCGCGGTTCCCGGACATCGGGGGCTCCGAAAAAATTGGCCCTGGGCCCCATTCTCCGGGGCATGTTCATGAAAGCGGGGTCTGACCCGATACTTGTCTGCCCCGATTTCGGGTGCGGAGCGTTGTGAAAAAAGTCCCTGGCCCTTTTCCGCGAGGAGCATTGCCTGTACTTCGGCACTGCGACGCGGGGACCCCGCACGGAGGACACGATGACCATGAAGATCGGCTACGCCGCCATGCTCGAACAGTTTCACCCGAGTGAAGCGCTCACGTTTTGCCAGGCGGCCGAGGCCAACGGCTTCGAGGGCGTGATGGCTTCCGATCACCTGCAGCCGTGGGTTCCGCAGCAGGGCCAGTCGGCGTTCGTGTGGTCGTTCATGGCCGCGTGCGCGGAACGCACCACCGGAGACATCGGCCCCGGCGTGACGTGTCCGTCGTTTCGCACGCATCCGGTCATCATCGCGCAGGCCGCCGCGACGATGGCCGCGATGTATCCGGGCCGCTTCTGGCTCGGCCTCGGCTCGGGCGAAGCCATCAACGAACACGTCGTGGCCGGCTACTGGCCGGAAGCGCCCGAGCGCGGGCATCGCATGTTCGAAGCCGTCGCGTTCATGCGGGAGCTCTTCACCGGCAAGGAAACGCGCCACACGGGTCCGAACTTCAAGATCGAAAGCGTCAGGCTGTGGACGATGCCCGAGGAACCGCCGCCCATCTACATCGCCACGTCCGGTCCGATCACCGCAAGGCGAACGGGTCAGCTGGCCGACGGGCTTATCACCGTGGGCGCGCCGGTCGAGAAGATCGCGAATTTGATGGAGTGCTTTCGCGAAGGTCGCAGCAAGTCGGGACGCGATCGCGACGGCGGCAAGACGATCCTGCAGCTTCATCTTTCGTGGGCGCAGACCGACGAGCAGGCGATGCAGAACGCGCTGCTCGAGTGGCCCAACGGCGGCATGAAGTTCCCGAAGCAGGACATCCGCTCGCCGCTCGACTTCGAGCAGATGGCCAAGATGGTGCGCACCGACGACTTCCAGGGCCGCATGCTGATGACGTCGGACTGCGAGGTGCACCGCAAGGAGATCCAGAAGTTCATCGACATGGGCTTCGACCAGATCTACCTGCACAACGTCGGCCGCAACCAGAAAGAGTGGATCGAAGCCTTCGGCAAACACGTGCTTCCCAAACTGACCCGCTGAGATTCCAAAAAGGGGTCAGACCCCTTTTTCAAATAAATGGGGTCTGACCCCTTTTTCTTCGTAAGCGCCGGTTGCTGCGAAAATGGGGTCTGACCCCATTTATTTAGCCGAGGGTGAGTTGGGCTCGTTGTCGCAGGACGCGGCGCATGGCCACGCGCGCGGTTATGGCGGCGAGGGACGGCAGCGCGAACATGATGACGAGGAGCGGTAGCCAGGCGGGCGACCAGCGAACGTCGAGCACGCCGGCGGCCAGTGCGGCGCACGCGCCGACGCCGATCCCGCATCCCACCAGCGTCGCGAGCGCAGCCAGCGCGGCGAACTCCACAGTCACGCTGGCGCGCAGAAGGCCGTGGCGCGCGCCGAGGACCTTCATCAGGTTGATGTCCCAGCGTCGCTCTTCGGCCTCGTCGCGTGCGATCGCGAACACCAGCACCAGGCCGACCGCCAGCGCCGTCCACGCCGTTGCCAGAACCGCCCATCGAAGCTGCGCGAGCAGCCCGAGCGCTCGTTCCACGCCGCGCGTCACGTCGATCATCGAGATGTTCGGAAACGTCTCCACGATGGACGACTGAAGCCGTTCGCGCGCCGCCGGCTCGAGCGCCGGCACCGACGCCAGGAACACCGACGGCGCCGCCTCGAGCACGCCGGGCTGGAACGACACGAAGAAGTTCGGCTGCAGGCTCGTCCAGTCCACCTCGCGCATGTTCACGATGCGGCCGTCCACCGGCACGCCCTGCACGTCGAAGCGCAGCCGGTCGCCGAGGTCGAGGCCGAGACGCCGCGCGAAGTCGGTCTCCATCGAAATCTGCGGCAGTTCTCCCGAAGCTTCGTCCCATGCGCCGGTGAACGGCGTGCCGGCGACCATGGTTTCGGTGGTGTGGAGTTCCTGCTGCCAGGTGAGGTTGTAGTGGCGCGCGGCAAGTCGCTCCGCGTCACGCAGCCCGCCCGACGATGAGGAGCGGGGAGCGCTGTCCGGCGCCACGCCCGGTGCCGAATCTTGCGATTGCGCCGCTTGCGCCGAAGC
>JBHEOD010000105.1:13190-13579 GCA_046261745.1 Binatia bacterium | reverse complement strand
CGCATGCTTCCGTCTATCGGACAGGTGCCTCCAAGATTCGACTCTTCAACGTCACCGCAAACGTCCCAGCGATTCCGTATCAAGGTACTATTTTCGCTCACGACTCGAATGACTATACGGAACAAGACACCGACCTGTACGGGACCTTCACGCTTACGGACGAGGCCTACATGGAACTCCAGCAGAAGTTTCAGAGCCAGCCGTATTCCGGGGCGGGTAATCAGTCGGGTTACGCATGGAATATTGGTACCCCAGAGGTTCACGCGATCATCAAATTGACGAAGAAAGAACGAACCACTCTCCGCAGCATGCTGCCATAGCGGACTTAAGATCATCCCGCGCCAAACCTAGCGGGCTGGCTCCCAGCAGTCTCGGCGTGATGCGACCAA
>JBHEOD010000105.1:8701-13180 GCA_046261745.1 Binatia bacterium | reverse complement strand
CGCCCCGCCCCTCCCCAAAGGAAGAGGCGGGGCGTCGTCCCGCACGCCAACTGTGATGCGCCTCGCCTAGCGCATGATCCTCTGACCCTTCTGCTTCCAGCGCCTCAGGTACGCCGGCACCCGCGCGTCGTCGTCCGCAGGAATCGATGCGAACTCGAGTTCCTCCTGCTGCGTCGTGTCCTCGGGGCCCATCTCCGGCTCGCGGCGAGCGGGAGTTTCCTCCTCGGCCTCGCCCGTGTGGTACGGCTCTTCGATGCCCGCATCCATCATTGGACGCCGCTCGGAGGAGGAAGACGCGCCGCGGAAGTAGCTCGGCCGCTGCGCGGACGGTGCAGCTGCAGGCGGCGCCGAACGCTCCGGCGCCGTCATCACCGTCAGCGACTCGCCGCGGTCGCGGCCCTGCTGAAGCCGATCCACCAGCCGATCCCCAAAACCGGTCGCGATCACCGTGATGCGAACCTCATCCTCGAGGTTCGTGTCGTGCACGAGACCCACGATGATGTTCGCATCCTCATGCGCCTGCGTCTGGATGAGATCCACGGCCTCGTTGAGTTCCTGAATCCCGAAGTCCTCGCTCGCGGTGATGTTCACCAGCACGCCGCGCGCGCCGTGAATCGAGATGTCCTCGAGCAGAGGGCTGGAAATCGCGTTGGTCGCCGCGTCGATCGCGCGGCTGTCGCCGTAGCCCGCGCCGTGCCCCATCATCGCCATGCCCATCTCGCTCATGATCGTGCGCACGTCGGCGAAGTCGACGTTGATGGTTCCAGGCTCGGTGATGATCTGCGAGATCCCGCGCACCGCATGCAGCAGCACGTCGTCGGCCTTCTTGAATGCCTCGCGGGCGGTCGTCGACCGGCTCGCAATCTCGATAAGGCGCTGGTTCGGAATGACGATGAGCGTGTCGCAGGCCGCACGCAGCTCGCGAATTCCCTCTTCCGCCTGACGCAGCCGCCGGCGACCTTCGAAGCCGAACGGCTTGGTCACCACGCCCACCGTCAGCGCGCCGAGGTCCTTGCAGATGCGCGCAATGACAGGCGCCGCCCCGGTGCCGGTGCCGCCGCCCATGCCCGCGGTCACGAACACCATGTCCGCCCCGCCGAGCTCTTCGCGCAGGATGTCTTCCTGCTCCAAAGCGGCCTTGCGCCCAACCTCCGGGTTGGCGCCTGCGCCGAGGCCCTTGGTCAGCGAGCAGCCGAGCTGCACCTTGACCGGCGCCAAGGACGTGCCGATGGCCTGCGAGTCGGTGTTGGCCGAGATGAAGTCGACACCGGACAGCTCGGCCCGGATCATCGTGGACACCGCGTTGCCGCCGCCGCCGCCTACACCCACCACCACAATGCGCGCGTTGTTCAGATTCTCGTCGACCAGCTCGATCATTGCTGCACCTCCCGGATGACGCTCGTCACCGGATGCTCCCCGACTTCGTAGTCTTCGAAACGGGGGAATTTGTGTGAAGAACCCACTCGATGCTCTCGAATCCCGTCCGATGGAAGCCTGCGCGTGTGCAGAGCTTTCACACCATCTCCTTGAACCGTCGCCTCACCCAGCCCGGCACGAAGCGTGCGGCCACGCCGGCACGCCACGGCTCGCTCATTTCCTTTTCCGGAAGGCCCAGCGCGAGGCCCACTGCGGTGGCGAAGGACGCATCGTCGATCTCGTCGCCGAGGCCTTCGATTCCGCTCGGCTCGCCGAGACGAACCGGCATCGACAGCGAGCGCGAGGCCAGGCTCACGATGCCGGCCATCATCGCGGTTCCGCCGGTCAGCACGACGCCCGAGGTCAAAAGCTCGCCGTAACCGGAGCGGATGATCGAATCGAGGACGACTTCGAAGATCTCCTCGAGGCGCGGCTCGATGATCTCGGCCAGGTGACGGGCCTGCACCTGGCGGTGATCGCGGCCGCCGATGCCGCTCACCTCCACCATCAGGTCTTCGTCCACGAGGTCGGCCACCGCGCAGCCGTGGCGCTTCTTGAGGCTCTCGGCCTCGCCGAGCGGCGTCTCGAGCACGTGGGCGAGGTCGCGCGTGATGTCCACGCCGCCGACGCCGAACACCGCCGAATGCACGACCGAACCACGCTGAAAGACCGCCAGGTCGGTGGTGCCGGCGCCGATGTCGACGACAGCCACTCCGAGTTCCTTCTCGTCGGCCTCGAGCACGGCTTCGGCCGAGGCCAGCGAGGAAGCCACCATGCTGCTGACGGAGAGCCCCGCGCGGTTGCAGCTCTTGGCGAGGTTGCGCAGGGCCGACTCGGCTGCGGAGATTACGTGCAGGTGGGCCTCGAGGCGCACGCCGCTCATGCCGACCGGGTTGGTGATTCCGACCTGCCCGTCCACGACGTACTCGCGGCGCAGCAGGTGAATCGGCCGGTGATCCTGAGGAAGCGGGATCGCGCGCGCGGCGGCAATTGCACGGGCGGCGGCGCGCTGGGAGACCTCGTCGTTGTCGATGCGCGCGACGCCGTGGCTGTTCTCGCCCTTCACGTGATCGCCCGAAACCGACACCATCACGTTGTGGATCTGGCTGCCGCACATGCGCTCGGCTTCGGTGAGCGCCGCCATGATGGCCGCCGCCGTCTTCTCCACGTCGCTGACGCGGCCAGCGCGCATGCCGCGCGACGCGCTGGTGCCGATGCCAAGGATGGAAAGGCCCGTGGCGGTGCGCTCCCCGACGAGCAGCGTGACTTTCTGGGTGCCGACGTCGAGCGCGGCGATCGGGAGGTTCTTAGCCACGTCGTGCCGCCTTCTGGGACGTCTGATCCGCCTGATACGGGAGCGCAGGGGAAGTCGCGGCATCGTCCGGGTCGGAAGCCTGTCCCACCGCGACCTGGGCGGCGAGGACTTTCTCGGTGTGCGCGGCCAGCATCGCCGGCAGCTTGTCGTCGACGCCGCGGATCACGATACGGCCGGGATAGTCGGTGTCGATCACGCGCGCGCGTTCGGCCAGCGGGCCGAGTTCGGCCAGCGCAATCGCCAGCTTCTCGAGGCCGTCGGTGGTGTTTTCCACCTGACCGAGCCGAACCGACGCCTTGATGCCGGCCGCGTAGAGCCACACCGATCCGTCGGCGTCCATGTGCAGTTCGGAGACTTCGATCTTGCGCACGTTGGCTGCGTCGAGCACGCCGAGCAGCGCACGTAGCCGCGCGGCTCTTTCGGCCTGCGTTTCGCAGTCATCCCAGCCCGTCAGATACGGGAGATCGGGGAGAGCCGTTTTTTCGACTTCCTGGAACAGCACGCCCTCGCCATCGACGAGGAAGGCCCGACCGGTGACCACCGCCGCCGCGACGGCATAGCGGCGGTTCACAGTGAGGTTTACCTGCCACGGAAAGTGGCGCGAAACTTCGGCATGGCGAACCCAGCTCGCATCGCGCAGCGTCTCGCGGATCGAGTCGGGATCGACCTCCCAAAGAGACGCGTCCTCGTAGAGGCCGGCGATTTCGGCGAGAGTTTGCGGCGTAACGCGGGTTTCGTCGGAGGAGACGCGAATGGTGCGGAGGCGGAAGTAGTCGTGGCCGGTGACGTACGGAACGGCGCGAGCCCACGTGGCCCACGCGCCGGCGGCAACGAGCGTGAGCGCAACAGCAGACAGCGCCGCACGGCGCAGTCCTGTCGCGATCGCAGCCCTGGCTTTACGGACGCGCGGCCTCGACCTCATGCCCGAACTCGCCGATGAGTCGCACTTCCGGCTCCAGCCACACCCCACACCTCTTCCACACTTCCTCCTGGACCAGACACATCAGCTTACGGACATCGTCCGCCGTGGCGGCACCGATGTTGACGATGAAGTTCGCGTGCTCGGCCGAAACCTGCGCGCCCCCTTTCGTCGTCCCCTTCAGACCGGCCTTTTCGATCAGCCGGCCGGCATACTCGCCGGGTGGGTTCTTGAAAATCGAGCCGGCGTTTGGATAGCCGGCGGGCTGATTCCGTCTGCGCTTTTCCTGAACCCGCGCCACTGCCTGCTTGAGCCTACCCACCGACGAGCGGAGCAGACGGAAACGTAGCGAAGCTATCACGGCCGGACGGTCGAACGCCAGCTTTCGATAGGAGAATTGCAGGTCTTCGCGCTGCTTTTCGACAATTTCTCCGTCGAGCGTGACGAGCGTCATCGCGGTGAGCGTGTCCGAGATCTCGCCGCCGAACGCACCCGCGTTCATCTGTGCAGCGCCGCCAACCGAACCCGGGATGCCGGCCGCAAACTCGAGGCCGGCCAGTCCCCGTCCCGCCGTCTCCTTGGCCAGGCGGATGAAGCGCGTCGCTGCGCCTACGTCGAACGTGACGCCGGCGTCGTCGGCGCCCGTCTCGCGAATGTACGCGAACGCCTTGCCGAGGCGCACGACCAGCCCGCGCACGCCGGCATCCGACACCAGCACGTTGTAACCGCCGCCGAGGCACGTGACCGGCACGCCGGTTTGATGCGCTGCGGCAAGCACCGCCGACAGCTCTTCAAGCGAATTCGGCTCCACGAACAGATCGGCGGGCCC
>JBHEOD010000105.1:0-8691 GCA_046261745.1 Binatia bacterium | reverse complement strand
GGGCCCGCCGATCTGGAACGAGGTGTACTTGAGCAGGGAGTGCGCGGACGCGACCGGCACGACGGACTCGAGGCGCGCGGCCAGCGCCTTCAGTTGTTCCGCGAACGTCGCGCTGGGAAGAGCTTCCTCGAGTGCCGCGGTCACCTGGGCGTCCGCAGCGTGTGAAGGATGGCCGGACCGAGTTTGGTCACGTCTCCGGCACCGAGCGTGACGACGAGGTCGCCGTCGCGCAGGCGCGATGCGACGCGATCGGCGAGGTCGCTGCCGGCGGCTTCGAAGACCACCTCGCCGCGATGCAGGCGCGAGGCGGCCGCCGCGAGCGAACTGCCGTCGAAGCCCTCGATCGGCTCTTCGCCGGCCGCATACACGTCGGTGAGCACCACCGAGTCCGCATCCTCGAAGCAGGATGCGAACAGGTCGAACAGGTCGGACAGGCGCGTGTAACGGTGGGGCTGGAAGACGGCGACGATGCGGCGCTCCGGGTAGCCGAGACGAGCGGCTTTCAAGGTGGCACGAATCTCGGTGGGGTGGTGGCCGTAGTCGTCCACCACGGTGATGCCGCCGGCCTCTCCCTTGATCTCGAACCGGCGCAAAATCCCCTCGAAACCGGCCAGCGCCGCCGCGCAGGTCGCAAAATCGAGGCCGAATTCCATGCCGACGGCCAGGGCGGCCAGCGCATTGCGAACCGCGTGCTCGCCCGGCATCGCGACGTGCATGCGGCCGTAGGCCACGCCGCGCGCCGTCACCTCGAAGGAACTGGTCAGGCCGTGGAACTCGATGTTCTCGGCGCGCACGTCGGCGGCGGCCGAGGTTCCGTAGGTGAGGTGAGGCTTGCGTACGTGCGGCATCAGCGCCGCCATCTCCGGGCAGTCCAGGCACAGCACCGCCTGCCCGTAGAACGGGACCGCGTTGATGTAGGAGAGGTACGCGGTGCGCAGCGCCTCCATCGTACCGTAGTGGATCATGTGCTCGCGGTCGATGTTGGTGACGACGGCGACGGTGGGCCGCAGCATCAGGAAGCTGCCGTCGCTCTCGTCGGCTTCGACCACCATGTATCGCGAGCGGCCGAGGCGAGCATTGGTGCCGCCGAGTGACTTGAGACGGCCGCCGATCACAAGCGTGGGGTCGAGGCCGCCGGCGCTCAGCACGGCAGCCACCAGCGACGTCGTCGTCGTCTTGCCGTGCGCTCCGGCCACGCCGACCGCGCACTTGACGCGCATCAGCTCGGCCAGCATCTCGGCCCGCGGGATCACCGGCACGCCGCGCTCGCGCGCGGCGCGAACTTCGGGATTGTCGGGGCCGACGGCGGAGGAGATCACCACCACGGACGTGTCGGCGCCTATGTGGCTGGCGTCGTGGCCGAACCAGACCTCAGCGCCGAGCTCGCGCAGGCGCCGCGTGGTGTCGTTGTCGGAAAGGTCGGAGCCGCTCGTCGTATAGCCGAGCGTGAGCAGCACTTCGGCGATGCCGCTCATGCCGATGCCGCCGATGCCGACGAAGTGGATGCGGCCGGCGCGGCGCTCGACCGGCAACGCGCCTTCCGACGGAAGATGGAGGGTGGACCACGCCGGTCCGCTGCGGAAGCGTTCTTCGAGCGTCATCTGGTATCGGGATCGAAGGGTCAGGCGCGGGACCGGCTGCCGGCGAGCGCAACCACAAGGTCCAGCACCCGCTCGGTCGCCCCGGGCCGTCCCATTGCCGCCGCGCGATCCGACATGGAGATTAGCTCGCTGTCGTCTCCGAGCAACCCTTTCAGCGCCTGCGCGAGGCCGCGCGCACAACGATCGTCATCGGCAACGAGGCGCGCGGCGCCCGCCACTTCGAGCTCGCGCGCGTTTTCGGTCTGGTGATCCCCGGCCGAGGTGGCCAGCGGCACCAGCACCGACGGCGTTCCGGTCGCGATCAGCTCGGCGATGCTGGTCGCGCCGGCGCGGCAAACCGCCAGGCGTGTGCGCGCGTACATCGACGGCATGTCGTCGATGAATGCCGTCACGTCCACTTGAATGCCGGCTTCGGCGTAGGCTGCCTTTACTTCGTCGACGAACGGCTTGCCCACCTGGTGCACGACCGGCGGCAAGCGTCCGTTCGGGAGTCGCGCGAGCAGGCCTTCGTCGCGCGAGAGTTCGCCGAGTGCGGCGACCATGGCGCGATTGAGGCTGCGCGCGCCGGCGCTGCCGCCGAACACGAGCAGCAGGTCGCGGCCTGCGAACGCCGGACGGGCGGCGAAACCGCGGCGAAGCGGGTTGCCGGTGCAGACAGACTTGCCTGCCGGGAAGGAAGAAGCGGTGCTCTCGAAGCTCGTGCACACGCGCGTGGCCAGGTAACCGAGGGCGCGGTTGGAGATGCCAGGGCGGCGGTTCTGCTCGAGCAGTACCACCGGCACTCCGGCCGAGCGCGCGGCCAGCACGGCCGGCGCCGAAGCGTAGCCGCCGAGCCCGATCACCACGTCGATGCCGCGGCGTCGGAGTTCGCGGCGCGCGCGTCTGGCGGCCCCGACCATCTCGGCGACCGAACGCAGCGCGGCCGCCGGGCTGCCGCCGGCGATGCCGTGAACTTTCTCCGCGACCAGCTCGAAGCCGGCCTTGGGCACCGCCCACGACTCGATGCCACGCTGCGCGCCGAAGAACACGACTTCGTCGGCGAGGCCGCGTTCGCGTGCAAGCTCCGCAACGGCCAGGCCAGGAAACAGGTGCCCACCTGTCCCGCCCCCCGCCACCGCCAACCTCACGACGCGCCCCCCGAGTCCGCAAAAATGGGGTCTGACCCCATTTTTCAATGCTCGCGCAGTTCGCGGGACAGAGAGAGCAGCAGGCCGGTAATGGCAAGGAACGCCATGATGGAGGAGCCGCCGTAGCTGATGAACGGCAGGCCGATGCCCTTGGTCGGGAGCATGCCGAGCACCACGGCCATGTTGATCATCGCCTGCAGGACGATCAGCAGCGTGAGGCCAGCCGCAAGCAGTTGCGCGAAGTGCTCGCTGTGGCGATGGGCGATGCGAAAGCCCCGAAACGCGAGCACCGCGAACAGCACGACGACGATCGACGCGCCGAGAAGGCCGGCCTCTTCGCCGATCACCGCGAAAATGAAGTCGGTGTGCGGCTCGGGCAGGTAGCCCGATTTCGACGTGGATGCGCCGATTCCGTTCCCCGTCGTGCCCCCCGAGCCGAACGCGCTCAGTGCCTGCAGCAGGTGATAGCCGGCGCCGAGCGGATCGTCCTCGGGATGCAAGAAGGCCATCACACGATTCCACCGGTACGGCGAGGTCCAGACCAGGGCCAGAGCCATGCCGCCGAGCGCAAGCGCCGGAGCGAACAGCTGCCAGAACGGCACTCCGCCGAGAGAAAGCATCAGCACCGCGATGCCGGCCATCAGCACCGTGGTTCCAAAATCCGGCTGGAGAAGCAGGACGCCCGCCACCACCGCGAGGCCGAAGAACACAGGCAGGATCGTGTAGAGGGGATTGCGCACCCGATCCGAAAAATGGTCGAGCCACGCGGCCACCGCGATCACGTACGTGATCTTGACGAACTCCGACGGCTGCAGGTTGAACAGGCCGAGCGGAATCCAGCGTCGTGCGCCGTTCACCTCGACGCCCAGGTTCGGGATGAGAGTGGCCGCCATCAGCGGGATGGAAGCCGCAAAAAGCCAGTACGCGCGGTGCTTGAGGAGGTCGGAAGGGCAGCGCGAACAGATCCACATCAGCACGAGGCCGAGGACCACCGACACCACGTGTTTGAGGAACATCCGGTAGCCGTCGCCGAAGTGGTAGTTCGACACGAAGGTGCTCGCGTTGAACACGAACACCAGGCCGAAGAAGACGAGGAGTCCAACCATGATGGCAAGCAGCCAGTCGAACTTGTTCGACGTGCGCACCGGCACGCGCGGCAGTGCAAGGGCTGCTTCGATCGATCTCGCTTCCGAGCCGGACCAGTTCATACGCCCACTCCCTCCTCCACTACGCCGCTCCACTGTGGGCTGATGTTCATGCGCCCACCGACTGGTCCATCGCCGCCGCTCCACCGTGGGCTGTCGTGCCCAGGTTCATCCCGCCGTCACCCGCCCGCGTCCGCCCGACCCGAGGGCGACAATCGCGCTACCCATTTCTCGAACGACGACCCGCGGTCGGCGTAATCGCGAAACTCGTCGAAGCTGGCGCATGCCGGTGCAAGCAGCACGACGTCGCCGGGAGTCGCCTCGCGGGCCGCTCGTTCAAGCGCCGACTCCAGGCCCGCTTCGCGCACGATGCGCATCCCGGAACCCGCCAGCGCGCCCTCGATCTCGGCCGCGGCCTGTCCGTAAGCAACCACGAGTGTAATGCGTCGCGCCTCTGTCGCCAACGCTGCGAAGTCACAACCCTTGGATACGCCACCGGCCAGCAGCACCACGCGCCCCTCGAAGGCCCTCAGGCTGCTCAGCGCGGCGCCCACGTTGGTGGCCTTCGAGTCGTTCCAGTACGCGACGCCGGCCACGTCGGCCACCTTGGCCAGCCGATGCCGCAGCGGCCGGAACCCGGCGATCGCCCGTTCGACCGCTGCCGCGTCCACGTTGAGCACGCGCGCCATCGCGACGGCGGCGGCCGCGTTCTCGAGGTCGTGCGGAAGCTCCGGCCAGCCCTTGGCCGGCAATCGCACGTGGTAGGCGCCGTCGACGATCTCTCGCCCGGTTGCGGCGTCGCCCACGGAAAAGGTCGTCAGGTTTGCGCGCGTCGAGCCCGCCGCCCGCGCCGTCCACCACCCTTCGCGCGGCAGCACCACGAAATCGCCCGGCGTCATGCATGCGAAGAGCTTCAGCTTGGCCGACAGGTAGCCTTCCATGTCGCCGTGACGGTCGAGGTGGTCGGGCGTAAGGTTGAGCATGGCCGCTGCGTGCGGATGAAACGTGGTGGCATGCTCGAGTTGAAAGCTCGACACCTCGGCCACCACGTAGTCCCACTCCCGTCCGACGGCGTTGCAGAGCGGATCTCCGAGATTTCCGCCGGTGAACACGCGATGCCCGGCCGCTTCGAGGACGGCACCGAGCAGGCTGACCGCCGTGCTCTTGCCGTTGGTGCCGGTGATCGCAACCAGCGTGCCGCCGAGGCGGTCGGCCGCGAACTCGATCTCGGGAGCGATGCGAACGCCCGCGTTTCGTGCGGCCTCGAGGACGGGGTGCGTGGCCGGAATGCCGGGGCTCGGGATCACGAGGTCGGCGTCGCCCGCGCGCGCAAGGGCTTCGGCGGCGTCGAGCGGTTGCACCGAGGCAGGCAGATCGTCGGTCGCCACCGGTTTGTCGTCGGTGACGAGAACGTTCCAGCCTTCGGCGGCGGCGACGCGCGCGGCGGCAACTCCGCTGCGGGCGAGTCCCAGCACGAGAAGGGTGCGTGGTCGGCTGCTCATACTCGCTGTCGTCAGCGCCTGCTTGCCGACCGGATCAAGTGTGCCGTCATGGTCACCCCGCGCCTAACGCCGCGCCGTCGGTTTCACGGAACGACGAATGGGGTTGAGCGGATCAAGAACCTTCAAGCCGTCGAAGCGATCGAAGTCCCTGTCCGTCGTGCAAAGCGTGGCGCCATGCTCGATGGCGAGTGCCGCCAGCGCGGCGTCCATCACCAGCGCACCGGCGACCTGCCCGGTTTCAAGCAGACCGGCGAGAATTCCCCAGTAGCGTTCCGCAGGTTCAAGAATGTCGACGCCGGGAAGTTCCAGCCACGAGGTGACGTGTTCGCGCGCTTCAGCGCTCGTCAACGGATGTTCGAAGACGCGAGGACTGGTGCTGATCCGCAAGAACGCCAGGATCGTGATCCACGCCATGCGCAGCGGTTCGGAGCCCGCAATCGCCGACTCCAGCCACGCACGGCTGGCGTCGTGATGCTCGGAACGGGGATGGTACGCGTAGAGGAGGATATTCGCGTCGACCAAATTCATCGGTGCCCTGGACCCTCGGCCCGCTCGAGGAGTTCCCCGACGTTGTCGAGGCTGAGTCCCGGCCGCAGATCTCCCAGGTCGCGGGCGCGAACCGTGAAGGTCGGGGTGGGCGCCTTGCGCGACCGGCTATTCAGGGCGAGTCGCAGGAGCTCGTTGACCGCCGCCTTGAAGGTGCGGCCGCTGCGGCGGACCTCCGCCTGCAGCTTGGCCGCAACATCGTCATCGAGGGAGAGTGTCGTGCGCATGCCTTGATGCTACTGCGTAGACATCATGATGTCCAGACGCGGGCACGGGGAAGTTTCTGGCTGGAAACGGAGGGTATCGCCGCGCGCCAACCTCAGCTCAGCGCAGCTTCAGCGTGGCCAGGCTCATGATCGCGCACAGCAGCGAGATGATCCAGCAGCGGATCACCACCTGGGTTTCCGGCCAGCCGGCTTTCTCGAAGTGGTGGTGGATCGGCGCCATCAGGAACACCCGCTTGCCGCGCAGCTTGATCGAGGCGATCTGGATGATCACCGACAGCGCCTCCACGACGAACACGCCGCCGGCCAGCAGCAGCACCAGCTCGTTCTTCGACGCCACCGCGACCATGCCGAGCACCGCGCCGAGCGGCAGGGAGCCGACGTCGCCCATGAACATCTGGGCCGGGTGCGCGTTGAACCACAGGAAACCGAGACCGGCCATGGCCGTGGCCGCGCAGATGATCGACAACTCGCCGGCCCCGGGTACCGACGTGATGAACAGGTAATCCGCGATGAACACGTGGCCGGCGCAGTAGGAAAGGATGCCGAGCGTGACGGCCGTGGTCATGACCGGGCCGATGGCCAACCCGTCGAGGCCGTCGGTCAGGTTCACCGCGTTCGATGCGCCCACCACCACCAGCGCACCGAACGGCACGTAGAACCAGCCGAGATCCGGGCGCAGGTCCTTGAAGAACGGGATCGCCAGGTGTGTGTCGTAGTCGGTGCGCAAGCAGAGCAGCGTCATCGCGCCGGCGGCAATGAGGAACTGCCACAGCAGCTTCTCTCGCGCCGAGATGCCGGCATTGCGCCCCTGCTTAACCTTCTGCCAGTCGTCCAGGAAGCCGAGGGCTGCGTATCCGAACGTCACGCCGAGCGTGGTCAGCACGTAGATGTTGGTGAGGTCGGCCATCAGCACCGACGCGATGAGCAGCGCCGACACGATCAGTACGCCGCCCATCGTCGGCGTACCCTTTTTGACGGCATGGTTCTCGGGGGCGTACTGACTGACGGGCTGGCCGAACTGGCCGCTACGCATGCGGCGGATGAAGCTCGGCCCGAGCACCAGCGAGATCCCGAGCGCGATCATCGCGGCGAGCATTCCGCGCAGCGTGATGTAGCGCAGGACGTTGAGGAAGCCGTACTCGGACGCGAGCGGGAAGAGGAAGTGGTAAATCATCGGGTTCTCGCGGTAACCGGCCGGGACTCTTCGAGATTGCCGGGCGCGCTTCGTGGTGCGGCGGGCGCGGCGGCCCTCGAGCGAAGCGCATCCACCACCTTCTCCATCGCCGACCCGCGCGATCCCTTCACGAGCACCGCATCGCCCGGAAGCCACACGCTGGCAACTTCGGTGGCCGCGTCGTCGTGGCGAGCGCACACGCGAGTGCGGGAGGCGTCAAGTCCCGCGGCGATCGCGCCCGCGGCGACGTCGGCGGCGAAGCTACCGTACGCGCAGAGCAGGACCGGAGAGATGGCAGCCGCCTGTTCGCCGACCCGGCGGTGCAACTCGGCGGCGGTCGGGCCGAGCTCGAGCATGTCGCCGATCACGACGAGGCGCCGCGAGTCGAGGCCGCCCAGGGTGGCCAGCGCGGCACCGAGCGAGCCGGGATTGGCGTTGTACGCGTCGTCGACGAGCACGACGCCGTTGGCAAGCAGTTCGGCCGACATGCGCATCGGCGGCGGCTTCATGGCCGACAGGCCGCGCGCGATGGTCGGCAGCAGCACGCCGGCCGCCAGCGCGGCTGCAGCCGCGCCCAGCGCGTTCTGCACATTGTGGCGGCCGCCGAGGGGAAGCTCGACGCGCTCGCGCTCTGCGTCGTAGACAAGATCGAACGTGGACGAATCGATGCGGTCGCAGCGCACGTCGTCCGCAGCGACGGCGCCGGCGCTGCCGAACGTGAGCCGGCGGCCCGCGAAGCGTGACGCCTCGCGGACGACGTTTTCATCGTCCGCGTTGACGACGGCAATCGCCGAAGGCGGCAGCCCCGCGAACAGCTCGCCCTTGGCGCGCGCGACTCCTTCGATCGAGCCCAGGCCTTCGAGGTGGGCCTCTGCCACGCAGGTGATGAGCCCCACCGTCGGCGCCGAGATTTCTGTGAGGCGCGCGATCTCGCCGGGCGCGTTCATGCCCATCTCGATCACGGCGGCGGAATGGGCGGGAGCGAGTCCGAACAGGGTAAGCGGCACCCCGATCAGGTTGTTGAGGTTGCCCTGGGTGGCCAGCACGCGACCCTCGCCGAAGTGGGCGAGGAAGATCGCGCGCAACATTTCCTTGGTGGTGGTCTTGCCGTTGGAGCCGGTGACACCGACGAGCGGGCCATCGAAGCCGGTGCGTGTCCACGCGGCGAGGTCACCGAGCGCGCGCAGCGTGTCGTCCACTTCCAGCAGGGCGGGCGCGCGGGCCGGCGTGGTGGCACCCGCGGCAGCGCGTGCCGCGCCGGACTTCTCGATCGCAGCGCGTGCCGCGCTGACCTTCTCGATCGCAGCGCGTGCCGCGCTGACCTTCTCGATCGCAGCGCGTGCCGCGCTGACCTTCTCGATCGCAGCGC
>JBHEOD010000104.1:13426-13700 GCA_046261745.1 Binatia bacterium | reverse complement strand
CGTGGTAGTTGCCGACCGCGACCTGCGTGAAGGTTCCGTCAAGCGGCGTGGCCTGCCCGAACTGATCGTTTCCCCAGCACGCCACCTTGCCGACCACATCCACTGCACAGGAAAGCGGTCGCTGCAGCGGATCGCCCCCCGCCGCCACCTGCACGAAGGTCCCCTCGAGCGGCAGCGTCTCGAAATCCTTGTTGAACACGTCCGGCCAGCACTGGAGGCTTGCGTCCGGTCGAATCCCGCACGGCAGGCCGTATCCTGCCGCCACCTGGCGAAA
>JBHEOD010000104.1:0-13311 GCA_046261745.1 Binatia bacterium | reverse complement strand
TCTCGTTCCATCCGTCGTCAAAGCAGTCGATGCTGCCGTCGGTTCGAAGTCCGCATACCCCGGAGAGTTGCTCGAACATTCCGGTGGGAGGTACCGAGCTTCCCCAGCAGTCCACGGTCTTGTCGGCGCGGCGACCGCAGTGGCCTTCGATGTCGATGAAAATCCCTTCGGGCCCGGTCGGGTCCGGACCGATCCCGTCGGTGTAGGCCAGCACGACCGAGCCGTTCGGCCTCAGTCCCCAGACTTCACCGTCACCGACCCAGAGATCCTCGAACTGACCCTCCAACTCTGGAGGATTGCTGTCGTGCTTGCCCCAGCACGTTGCGGATGCGTCATCGCGGATGCCGCACGCGAAAAAGCTGCCTACCGAAACATGGTGCAGCAAATCGTTCGGTGCGGGTGACAGCGGCGCAAAGTCGACGTCATCGCCGAAGCAGCCGACCCGATCGTCCTCGCGAACGAAACACACGCCCATGCCTCCGCCCGTCACGCTTTTCAGCTCGCACGACCGGGCGGCTTCGCCAGAGGCTGGTACCGCGAGAATCAAAGTGAGGGCAAGGATGGTGCACCGCGGCAGGGACATAGGGAGTCGGCTCCTCAAGGCATCGAGTCGGGGCGTGTTTCCGACTGTGGTCAACACGTACCAAGCTCTACTCGCCGGCCTGGCGTGGCCCGCGATAGCGTGCCGAATTCCATCAGGCGGCGTGAAGCCTTACCGGCAGGCGCAAGTAACCGCGGACAAAGTTCGAGCGCACTCGGCCCGGCTCCCCGGTGACTTCGATGCGAGAGAAGCGCTTCATGATTTCCTCCCACAGCACCCGCAGCTGCAGGCGGCCGAGGTGCGCACCGAGGCAAAAGTGGATCCCGGTTCCGAACGCGAGTTGCTCGCGGGCATTCGCACGGTCGATCTGAAAGCGATCGCCGTCGGGGAACACGCTTTCGTCGCGATTCGCCGATAGATACCACAACACGACCTTGTCACCTTGCTTGAACTTCGCGCCACCGTACTCCACGTCGCAAGTGACGGTGCGCCGCATGTAAGCCAGGGGCGACTGCCAGCGAATGATCTCGTCGACCATGTTGGGAATGAGAGCGTGATTCGCTCGCAGCTTGTCGTACTCTTCGGGGTACTCGTTGAGCGCCAGCACTCCGCCCGTCATCGAGTTTCGCGTCGTATCGTTGCCGCCGACGATGAGCAGGACGATGTTGCCCAGCAACTCGAGGGGGCGCGTGTTCATGTCTGCCGTGGCCGGCGCGTGCGCGAGCATGGAGAGCAGGTCGAAATCCGGTTCGGCCGCAGCGCGCTCGTCCCAGATTTGCAGGAAGGTCTCGAGGCAGTCGCGGAGCTCGGCCTCGCGCTGTTCCCACGAATCGACGATGCCGTCGCCGGGCACCGCCGTCGTCACGTCCGACCATCGCGTCAACTTGCGACGCTGCTCGAAGGGGAAACGGAACAGGGTGGCGAGCATCTGCGTCGTCAGTTCGATCGAAACCCTGTCGACCCAATCGAACTCCTCGCCGATCGGCAGCGAGTCCAGCACTGCCCCCGCACGTTGGCGAATCAGTTCCTCCATCTGGTGGACCTGCCTGGGGGAAACGCTCGGGCGTACGGCCTTGCGCTGCACGGTGTGCCTGGGCGGATCCATGGTGATGAAGCTGCTGAGCTCCTGCATGGCATCGTTGCGACCCTCGGCGCCGTCGAACAGTACAATGCTCGGCTCCGACGAGAAATGTTGCCAGTCGAGTTCAATCGCCTTGATGTCCTCGAAACGCGTCACGGACCAGTACGGTCCGAACTCGCTAGCCGGGCAGTGGTGGATGGGCGCGTCGCGCCTCAGGCGCTCGAAGTACGGCAGCACCGTGTCCGTGAGGAAAAGGTCGCGGTCGGCCACGTTGAGGGTGGCCAGCGGTTCCTCCTGGGCCCGTACCCGGGCCCGATCCATCGCTGCGGCGTGGGGCTCGAAAATCCCGGTCAGACCCATCGGCTTTCTCCTTGATGATGCATGGACGCGATCGTGCGCGCGGGCCGCCGCACAGGCAAGCCACGGAAAGGGGCCATGCGGCCATGTCGGGCAGGACTGCGACGATACTCGACCACTGCGCCCGCCGGCTGGATCCCAGCGACAGCGGCGGCTGGCTGGAGCCGCGTGACGCAGCATTCTCCGCCGTGCTAGTCATCGCCTCGCGATGTTCCTGCGAGCGCTATTCGCCTTCCTCGTCCTTCCGGGCATGGCCGCTTTCGTCCTGCCCATCGCCTTCCTCGCAACGGCGTCGCGAACCCGCGTCGAACACCCGACAGGGTTCGTCGTGCTCGTCGGGGGAGTCGTGGGCTTGCTGCTTTGCGTCCGCGATTTCTACGTATTGGGCAAGGGCACGCTGGCGCCGTGGGCGCCGCCGGAGCGTCTCGTCGTCGTCGGCCTCTACCGCTTCTCGCGCAATCCGATGTACGTCTCGGTGGTCACGATCGTGGCGGGGTGGGCGTGGAGCTTCGCATCGCCTTCCCTGTTGGCCTACGCGGCGCTGCTGCTCGTGGGGTTCCACCTGCGCGTGGTGATGGCCGAGGAGCCGTATCTCCTTCGTACCCACGGTGAGCCGTGGGTGATCTACCGGGAATCGGTTCCTCGCTGGCTTTGGTAGGCGGCACCGGCTGATTCCTACCAGTATGCTGCCGGGGCGGGTCTGCGCGTGGCGGCCTGGTCAGGGAATGAACTGTTCCTTGAGAATGCGCTCCTCGAGCCCGTGTTCGCGGTCGAAGAGCATTGCCAGAGCGAGCTCGCGATTCTCGTGCACCGAAACGCGAACGATGTTGCGTGCCTCCGTCGTGTCGGCCGTCGCGCTGACGGGTCGGTGCACCGGGTCGAGCACTTCGAAGATCACCTTCGCCTCGCGCGGCAGGATGGCCCCGCGCCAGCGGCGCGGACGAAACGCGCTGATCGGCGTCATCGCGAGCACGTTCGAGCTGACGGGCAGGATCGGGCCGTGCGCCGACAGATTGTACGCCGTGCTTCCGGCCGGCGTCGCCACCAGCACGCCGTCGCAGACGAGCTCGGTGAGGCGCACGCGCTCGTCGATGGTGATGCGAATCTTGGCCGCCTGGCGGCTCTGGCGCAGCAGCGCGACTTCGTTGATCGCGATCGCCTCGATCATGATGCCATTGGCGCACTCGGCCTTCATCGCCAGCGGATGCAGGAGCGTCGGGATCGCGTTCTCGATGCGCTCCTCGAGGTCGTCCTCCGAGTAGTCGTTCATCAGGAAGCCGACCGTTCCCTTGTTCATGCCGTAGATCGGCACGTTGCGGTCCAGGTGGGAGTGCATCGTCTCGAGCATGAAGCCGTCGCCTCCGAGCGCGACGATCACGTCGGCCTGCTCGGCCGGAACCGACGCATAGCGCTTTTGAAGCCTCTCGAGTGCCTCGCGGGCCTCGGGCATGATCGCGGCTACGAAACAGATCTTCTGACGGCCCATGCGGGCGAACATAGCCGCGCGGGGTGGCGATGGCCACACGGGCCGGCGAAGAAGACGGGCGGACCGGGCAGGCGCTCGGCCGCGATTGGGAAAGCGCGGGTGCCGTGGCAGCATCCCGCCGCCGCGGCGCCCGTGCCCTCGGCCGGACACCGCGCAGGATCGACATGACCACCCTCGAATTCTTCTACGACTGTTCCAGCCCGTGGACCTACCTCGCCTTCCACCGCATCGAAGACGTTGTCGCGAAGGCCGGCGCCACGCTGGTGTGGCGACCGATCCTCGTCGGCGGCGTCTTCAATGCCGTCAACGACAGCGTCTACGAGCAGCGCAGGAACCCGGTGATGCCCAAGCTGCGCTGGTACGTGAAGGATCTTCAGGACTGGGCTTCGTACTATGGGCTTCGCATCGGCCAGCCGCCGGTGTTTCCGGTCAACAGCGTCAAGGCCATGCGCGGCGCGCTGGTGGCCGAGCGCCACGGACTGCTGCCGCGCTGGTCGCGACGCATCTTCGAGACCTACTGGGGCGACCTTCGCGACATCTCGCAGGACGACGTGCTTCGCCCCATCGCCCGGGAGATCGGGCTCGACCCGGCCGACTTCTTCGCCGCCATCGCCGAGCCAGCCGTCAAGGACCGGCTGCGCAGCAACACCGACGAGCTCATTGCGCGCGGCGGCTTCGGCTCCCCGACCATGTTCATCGACAAGGACGACATGTACTTCGGCAACGACCGCCTCGCGCTCGTGGAATACGCGCTCGCCCGGCGCGCGGCCGCGCCCGCCGACAAACCGGCCGAGCCCGGCCAAGGAACCCCATCGTGAAGAACCTGTTTTCCGTGCAAGGAAAGACCGCGCTCGTTACCGGAGGCTCCCGCGGCATCGGCCTGATGATCGCCCGCGGCTACGTGGAGAACGGAGCGAAAGTCTACGTGTCGTCGCGCAAGAAGCAGGCCTGCGACGAGGCCGCCGCCGAGCTGGGCAAACTGGGTACCTGCATCGCCCTGCCCGGCGACATCAGCACCGAGGAAGGCGTCAAGGCCCTCGCAAGCGAGCTGGCCGCGCGCGAGGAAAAGCTCGACATCCTTGTGAACAACGCCGGAACGAACTGGGGCGCGCCGCTGGCCGACTACGGCGACGACGCATTCCAGAAGGTGCTGGCCACCAACGTCAAATCGGTGTTCAACCTCACGCGGGAACTGCTGCCGATGCTGCGCAAGGCCGGCACGAAGGAAGATCCCGCCCGCGTGATCAACATCGGCTCGATCGACGGCCTGCACGTGCCTGTCCTGGAGACCTACGCGTACTCCACCAGCAAGGCCGCTGTGCATCACCTGACGAGGGTGCTGGCCAAGCAACTCGCGTCCGATCACATCACCGTCAACGCCGTCGCCCCCGGGCCCTTCCAGAGCAAGATGATGAAGGAAACGCTCGAGCGTTTCGGCGACATGATCATCGCGCAGGTTCCGCGCGGCCGCATCGGCGAGCCCGAGGACATGGCCGGCGTGGCGATCTTCCTTGCGTCGCGAGCGGGCGCGTACATCACGGGAGCGGTCATCCCGGTGGACGGCGGTTCGGCCACCTGCATCTGACGCCGGCGGGCGCGTGTCCCGCAGAACCCGCCGGTGGAACGCGGGCTACTTGTTCGGCGACGTGGCTCCAGTCGGTGCCACGGAGGGCGCCGCACCGCCCGGGGCGGGAGCGGTCGCTCCCACAGGCGCCGCAGAGGGCGTGTCCGTGACTCCGCCTTCGGCTTTGCACTTCTGCACGTCCGCGACAGGGATGCCCATGCGTTCCGAGATGTCGGCAGGTGTTCGTCCGAGCTCGAGATCCCTGTTGACCAATTTGCAGTTCACGCCGGCCTGCGCCGCGCTGACACTCAACAGGATGGTGGCACAGAGCACGACAAGGTTTTGCTTCTTCATGGTGCTGCTCCCTTCGCGCGGCGCGATCATCCCGCGATCATCCGTGGAGGGATGTCACCGCCGTCTGGACAACCATCCGTTTTCGCGTCGGGGTATGTCAATGAATCGGACCGGCAAAAATTGCTCCACCCGCCCGATGGTGTGGCATCCGGCAACCGTTCGTCGCGGCCCACTCCCCCTCATGGTCGCCATGCGTGAAGAGGCGTACGGGGGAAGGAACTCGACACTTCGGGCCCCTGCGATGCAACGTGTAGAGCTGCAGTCCGTCGCAACAGATCCCGCTAGTGGGGCTCAGGATGCGACTCCCGGTAGGAGGCCGCCCCGCGCGTCCAGCCGGGGCCGTTGCCCCAGTTCCCGCGCAACCGCTTCTTGCGATGATCGCGGTCGAATTCCTTTCGCGCGGCTTCGTACTGCTCGGTCATCTGCTGCGCGGCGGGGCCGGCCCAGTAGTCTTCTTCCTTCGACCACCGTCCGCCGCCGGCATAGTCGAGAATCGTGACCCCGGGAAAATCGAAGACGCCCTGCCCGCCCGGGTGGTCGCGCCGATTCTGCATGTACACCACCACGCGGCCGAGCGCCGGATCCACCATGTGCCACTCGTAGACGGTATAGAGCTCACCGTACTGCGCCATGATCGGCTTGATCCACGAGCGGATCTCTTCGCGACCGTGCAGGTTGCCGAGCACGTGCTCGACGTAGAGCGCATCCTCGGTGAAGAGATCGGCCCACGCGTCCCAGTTCTCGCCCACGGCGCCGGTGCCCCAATAGGTACGAAAGGCCGACTCGAGTTCCTCTGCAGTGTACTTCGCCATGGCGTGGCGTTTTACGGGCAGGCGCGGACTGCGTCCAGAGGTCGGCGTCCGGCGCACCACCCGAGTTGCCAGCGCGAGGCCTCGATGAAAGGACCTTGCCCAATCGATGCGCCGCCTGGTCTTCCTGCTCCTTCGCGCCGTGTTCGGCGCGTTCGCCGCCGCCGCGCTGCTGGTGGCAATCTTCTCGGTCGTGCCGCTCCCGACCACTGCCTTCATGATCCGCTCGGCGGCCGTGCGCGGCCAGATGGTGGACTACGACTGGACGGCCGGGGACAAGATCTCGCCGCACCTGCTCGTCGCGGTGGTCGCGGCCGAGGACCAGCGCTTCGATGAGCATTCCGGCTTCGATTTCGAAGCCATCGAGAAGGCCGTCGCACACAACACCCGCGGCGGCAGCGTGCGCGGCGCGAGCACCATCTCGCAGCAGGTCGCCAAGAACATCTTCCTGTGGCCGGGCCGCAGCTACGTGCGCAAGGGACTCGAGGCGGCGCTGACGGCGATGATCGAGCTCACCTGGACGAAGCGCCGCATCCTCGATGTTTACGTGAACGTGGCGGAGTTCGGCGACGGGGTGTTCGGCGCGGAAGCGGCCGCGCGCCGATTCTTTGACAAGCCGGCGGCAGCACTGACGGCGCCCGAGTCTGCGCTGCTCGCGGCAGTGCTGCCGAATCCCGGCGAGTACAACGCGGCCAAGCCGTCGTCGTACGTGAAGCGGCGTCAGCAATGGATTCTCCGGCAGATGCGTTCGCTCGGCGGCGAGTCGTGGCTCGAGCGACTCGACCAATAGCGTGCTTACCGGCCGCTACCGGAGAGCGTCCCACTGCGCAGCGCGGGCAGCAGCAGCATCACGAGCACGACGGCAGGGACCATCATCACCGTGGCCACCGCACTGGCCAGCCCCGGATGGCCGAATGCCGAGAAGTAGTACACCAGCGCGGGCAGCGGACGGTTGGTGACCTGGAGCAGCAGCGCGAACGCAAACTCGTCCCACGAGATCACGAAGACGAGCAATGCCGCAGCGGCGATCGCCGGGCGCACGAGCGGCAGGCTGATGCTCCAGAACACCCGCATCGGCGAGGCCCCGTCCACCATCGCGGCCTCTTCCACGTCGCGGGGCAGCGAGTGGAACGCCTCCCTCAGCACGAAGAACGCAAACGGGATTCCGATCAGCACGTGGGCCAGCCATAGCCCGACGCCGGAGGGATGGTTGTAGAGACCGGCGCGGACGAAAAGCGCACCGAGCGGCACCGCCAGCGCCATTGCCGGCAGTGAGCGGGCCACCATCACGCCCACGTCGAGCAAGCGATCGGCGCGACCGGACCGCGCCGAAAGCCACGCCGCCGGCAGCGTCAGCGCGATCGTCGCGAGCACCGTCATCAGCGCCACCGACAGGCTCATCCGCAAGCCTCCCGCCAGATCGACAACCTCGCCGGCTGCCCGAAAGTGCTCGAGCGTCCACGTCTCCGGCCACCACGTCGTCGGCCATGCCAGGCTCTCCGCTTCCGGCGTGAAGGCCTGCTTGGCGATCAGCGCCAGCGGCAGCACGTTGGCGACGGCGATGACGACGGCCGCCCACATCCGCGCGTTCGTCGCATTCGTCGCCCTCTTCATCGAGTCTGCCCCTTGCGCAGAAGCGGAGTCGCCGTGATGACGCACAGCACGGCCAGCAGCATGGACACGGCCGCCGCCGCTGCGTCGTCGCCATGCTCCGACCACTGGTGGTACGCGTAGCTGGACAACACCGGCAGGCCTTCGACGCCGGTCAGCACGAGCGGCGCCGCAAAGACGCGCAGCGCGTCCAGTCCCCGCAGCATCACCGCGGCCAGGATTGCAGGCCGCAGCAGCGGCAGCGTGATGTGCACCAGCTGTCGCCAGCCGCGCGCTCCGTCGAGCCGCGCCGCTTCGAAAATATGCTCGGGAATCGCGCCGAGAGCCGACGCAAGGATCAGGAACACGATCGGCGTCACATGCCAGGCATCGACCGCCGCCACCGTCAGCAGCGCCATCCAGCTTCCGGGGCTCAGCCATTCCACCGGCGCCAGCGACGCAGCGGCCAGCGCGGAGTTCGCGTAGCCGTGAGGCGCGAACACGTAGCGCATCGCCGTCAGGTAGACGATCTCCGGTAGCGCGAAGGGAATCACCACCGCGGCCCGAAGCACCGCGTATCCGCGGAAGCGGCGCCGGAACAGCAGTGCCAGCCCCAGCCCGAGCGCAAGTTCGGCCGCCACGCTCACCGCGGCCAGCATCACGTTGTTGACAAGCGCCGACATCAGCAGTGCGTCGGCGGCGATGCGCCGGAAGTTGGCGAGGCTAGGGACCCCGCCTGTCAGCGTGTCGGTGAACGCCAGCTTCAGCGCGAACGCGCACGGCAATGCCAGGAACAACAACAGGTAGGCGGAGACGGGCAGCGCAGCCAGCGCCTCCAGCCGTCCGCGGCGTGCGGCGTTGCCGGCCGCCGGGATCACGGCGCGTGCTGCTCCTCAAGCGCCTCTCGCGCGACTGAAGAAGACGGCTGCCCGGGGTCGGCGGCAGCGAGCGCCGCCGCCGCGGGCACGCCTTCGAACGCCACCGCGCGAAAGGCAGTCTGCCATGCGCGGCTCAGCCGCGGATAGTCGAGACGCCGCGGGCGCGGGCGAACCGAGCCGCGAAGCTCCACGAATCCTGACAGCAGGCCGCTGCGGTCGCCCACCTCCACGTCCCGGCGAGGCGAGAACCAGCCGAGCTGCTCCTGAAGCTGCGCTTGCGCACGGTGAGAAACGAGGAAGCGCAACAGTTGCATCGCCGCTCGAGGATGCGGAGCGCCGCGCGCGATCGCGACGTAGCCTCCGCCGAGTACGGTAGCGCGACCGCCGCCGGGCGCGCGCGGCATCGTGGCGGAGCGTAGCCGGTCCGGCGCCAGTCCCTGGCTCTCGTACAGCGACATCGCGAACGGCCAGTTGAGGTGAAGCACCACCTCGCCGCGCGCCATCGCCTCGGCGACCGTCGCTTCCTTGAACGTGGCGGAGTCCGGATGCAGGTACGGCGCCAGCTCGGCGAAGAATCCGAACGCCGCGAGCGCGCCGTCGTCGTCGAAACTCTCGCCGTCTCCACCGGCCGACCACACGAACGGCAGCACGTCGCACGTGAGGCTTTCGCTGAGCGATCCCTTGAGGGCCACCTTGCCGGGATGCCGCCTGGCTACCTCGAGAACTTCGTCCCAGCTCGCCGGCGGCTGTCCGAGAACCGTATGGTCGTAGAGCATTGCCTGCCAGGACACGCGGTGCGGCAGGAAGCGCAGGCCTTTGCCGTGGATGCGTCCCGCTTCGACGGCATCGGGGTCGAGCGCCGCGAGTTCCTCGGCCAGCGCCGCTTCGTCGAGCACGGCCACGTGATCGGCCACCGGCGCGAGGTTGTAAACGTCGAGTTCGACCAGGTCGAGAGTGCCGCGGCCGCCGGCCGCCTCGGCAGCCAGCGCGCGGCGGATCTGGGAATACTGTTGGGCGACGAGGCGCACGCGATGGCCGCTGGAGGTCTCGAAGTCGCGGAGCAATTCGCGGTAGGCCGGAAGCTCGCCCGGCAGGAGCGCCACCGCAACGGTCAGCGCGTCGTCATCACGCTGGCACGCAGTCACCGCGCCGGCTGCAAGCGTCGCGACGATCGCAACGAAGAGCATCCTCATCGTTTCCATGATGCCCGCAGACCTCCACGGCAGGACTCGCTCCGGAGGCCGGGCGAGCCCGCCTCGCGAAGCAACCGGCGGCGCGCGCCGGAACTCTCGGGCGGCTCAGCGCATCGACGCGGGCGTCTGCCCCTCCATGAAATCCGCCGCCACGCAGACCACCACCGTTCGCGGCGCCACGCGGTTGAAGTTGGCGCGTACCCAGTTGAACCAGCCCGTCACCACCGACGGCTGCTTGCCGAGCGCATCGAGCGCAGTTTCCACGACGGATTGCGGACTCTCGTCAGCGGCGGGATTCGGGCGAACCTCGCCGGCCACGTGTTCGAACTCGGTGGCCACCGGGCCCGGCTGCACCACCAGCACGTCGATGCCGCGATCGCGCACTTCCGCCCACAGCCCTTCCCCGAGCAGCAACTCGAAGCCCTTGGTGGCCGAGTAGAGCGAGTGAAACGGAACAGGCTGGCGACCCGCCACCGATCCCGTGATCATGATGGCGCCCCGGCGCCTGGCGAGCATGTTCGGCAGCATGCGCGAGATCAGCGTGACGTTGGCCGTGCAGTTGAGCGCGATCATCTGCCGCAGACGCGGCAGCTCCTGCTTGTCGAAACGCCCGGCGTAACCGACGCCTGCGTTGCTCACCAGCATCCCGACGTCGAGATCGGCCACGGCGTCGGCGAGCTGGTCGGGACCTTCGTCACTGGCGAGGTCGACGGCGACGACGCGGGCATCCACGCCGTGCGCCGTCTTCAGTTCCTCAGCGACGGCTTCGAGCCGATCCTCGCGCCGTGCAGCCAGCACGCAGGAGACGCCGCGCGACGCGAGCGCGCGCGCGAACTCGAGGCCGATGCCGGCCGTGGCACCGGTGATGACGGCCCACTGCCCGTAGCGCCTGGTGTAGTCCCCCGGCGTCTGCCGGAACGCATCGCGCGAACGCCACAGCGCCACGGCCAGCACGCCGAAGAATGCGGCCGAAGCCATTCCCATCATCCAGCCGCGCACCCCGCCCACGTAGACGAGCGCCCAGACGAACATCGCGAAGGCGAGCTGGCCCACGTAGAGCGCCCCCCAAGGCCGCACCCAGCGGCGCATGTGCCAGAAGCCGTAGAGTCCGATCGCGTAGACCAGCAGGTGCAGCAGGCCTCCGATTTTTGCAGCCCATCCGGTCAGCATGATGCCGAACCAGACGTCCTTGTCGGTGGACAGCGGCTTGAGCAGCAGATCGTACGGCGAGTAGAGGAACACCTGGAAGGCGGCGAAGAGCATCAGCGCGTTCATCCAGGCCGGCCGTTGGGCGAGACGATGCTTGAGCCAGTTAACGAAGCGGCGCATTACGATTCCCTCCTGTCCCCCGTGCCGAACGCATGCACCCTAACAGCGGTGCGTGCCCGCTTCCAAGCCCACGCTCTGGACTCCGCCCCGACCCGCATCTACAAAGCCGCGTTCGGCGCAGCGTGCGCCTTCTCATTCCCGATCCCGGACATCAGCGCTCGCTCGCGCAGGAAACAGGCAGGAACATGGCAGGACGTCTCGAAGGAAAGGTAGCGGTGATCACCGGCGGCGGCAGCGGAATCGGCCGCGACAGCGTGCTGCGATTCCTCGCGGAAGGCGCCAAAGTCGTCGCCAGCGACGTGAACGAGCGCACCGGCCTCGAAACCCTCGAGCTCGCGGCGGCCGCGGGCCTTTCGACCAAGGACCTCGTCTTCCAGAGAACCGATGTGTCCGACGAAGCACAGGTGGCGGCCATGGTCGACCGCGCGAAGGCCGAGTTCGGCCGCCTCGACATCGTCTTCAACAATGCGGGCTATCCCGGCGCGCTGGGCAAGATCGACAAGATCGACCTCGGCCAGTGGGACAAGACCTTCTCGGTGCTGGTGCGCGGCGTCTTCCTCGGCATGAAGCACGGCGCGCGCGTGATGCTTGCCCAGGGCGAAGGCGGCTGCTTCATCAACACCGGTTCGGTCGCTGGCCTGAGCGGCGGTTGCGGACCCATCGCGTACACCGCCTGCAAGGCGGCCGTCGTCAACATGACGCGTGCCGTGGCCGTCCAGATGGCCAGGCACAACATTCGCGCGAACACCGTCTGTCCGGGCGGCATCAACACGCCGCTCGTGCACCGCGGCAACGAGGATGCGATGGACGGCGTGATGGCCAACGCCCAGCCGATGAAAACCGCCGGGCGCGGCACCGACATCGCTGCCGCGGCGGTCTACCTGGCCAGCGACGATGCGCGCTTCGTGACCGGCATCGAACTGGTCGTGGACGGCGGCCTGACGGCGGCCGGTCCGCACGCGTACAAGGGCGAGTTCGAAGCGGCCTTCCCGGACGGGATGGACGAAGGGACATCGAACGCCTGACGCCTCGCTTCCGGGCGCCGGACTCGTACAATCGACGCGTGCTCGACGACCAGCAGCCCGACCAGCCTTTTCGCCGGCGCCTCCACGAGATCATCTTCGAGGCGGACACGCCGGCCGGGCGCCTCTTCGACGCGCTGCTGCTGCTGACCATCCTGTCGAGCATCGTCGTCGTGATGCTCGACAGCGTCGCCCACGTGCATGCGCGTTACTCACGGACGCTCCTTTCTCTCGAGTGGATCTTCACCGGGATCTTCACGATCGAGTACGTGCTGCGGCTCTACAGCGTGCAGAGACCGTGGCGGTATGCGACGAGCTTCTTCGGGCTCGTCGACCTGGTGGCGGTTCTGCCCAGCTATCTCGCGCTGGTTTTGCCCGGCGCCCACAGCCTTCTCGTCATCCGCATCCTGCGCCTGCTCCGGATCTTCCGCGTCTTCAAGCTGGCCGGATACCTCAGCGAGTCGAGCGAATTGTGGGACGCAATGCGCAGGAGCAAGCGCAAGATTTTCGTCTTTCTGTTCGTCGTCACGACCATCGTCATGGTCGTCGGGGCGGTCATGTACCTCGTCGAAGGTCCGAAACACGGCTTCGACAACATTCCAATCAGCATCTATTGGGCTGTGGTGACACTGACCACGGTGGGTTACGGCGACATCTCTCCCCAGACGCCGCTCGGCCGATTCCTCGCGATGATCGTCATGCTGATGGGGTACGGAATCATCGCGGTGCCCACCGGCATCGTCACGGCCGAGATGACAAGGCGGGTGAGCGGCCCCCTCACCACCCAAAGCTGCCCGGTCTGCGCCGCGGAGGGACACGACCACGACGCGGTGTTCTGTCGCAAGTGCGGAAGCCGCCTCTAGCGGCTCATCGCGACTTCGTGTGGTTCCCGCCACCTTGGCTGAGCGGAAACCGCTTTCTGGATAGGCCCAGGCTGCTGTTGCGAGAGGGAAGAACCTGGCACGGTTTGCCGATGCCGAGACGCAAGCCGCTTCGTCGCCCGTCTGATTCGTATCGCTTCGCTGGATTTCGCTGAGAGCACACTGCCGTCGGAGTCTTCGGCGATCACGCACGCGAATCCTCGGTCTTACCCGGGCGATTCAGGCC
>JBHEOD010000103.1:10160-14032 GCA_046261745.1 Binatia bacterium | reverse complement strand
TCCGAGATGTCGTCAACCCCGCGAAGATAGCCGCGCGAGCGCACCATGTACTCGTGCTCGGACATCTCGACGACCGAGCCGCCGACGTCGTTGTTGGAGCGCTCGAGCGCCGCGGCGATGTCGCCGACCGACAGGTCGAAGGCCTGCAGGCGCAGCGGATCGAGCACCACCTGGTACTGGCGCACGAAGCCGCCGATCGACGCGACTTCGGAGACTCCTTCGACGGCCGTCAGCGGGTAGCGAAGGTACCAGTCCTGCAGGCTGCGAAGGCCGGCAAGATCGTGGCCGGACGAAAGCAGCGGCTTGCCGTCGAGAGGGCAGGCGCCGCGCTGTTCGAACGCACGCACGCGCTCGAGATGGCGGCGACGATCCTTCGGGGCGTCATCGGGCGACGCATACCATCGCACGCGGTCTTCGGCGTCGTCGTCGGGCGACGCATACCGTTGCCCGCCGTCCTCGGGAGCGTCGTCTCGCAAGTTCCCGCTGTCGTCAGCGGGGCCGTCGCGCCAGACGCCCTTTGGATGGTCGGGGCAGTAGTGCCCGGGATAGAGCACGTACTGGTAGACCCAGCCCACGCCGGTGGCGTCGGGCCCGAGTTTGGGCTCGACGCCGTCGGGAAGCCGGTCGCGCGCGAAGTTGAGGTATTCCAGCACGCGGCTGCGCGCCCAGTAGATGTCGGTGCCGTCCTCGAAAAGCACGTACACGAACGACAGCTCGAACATGCTGAAGCCGCGCACCACGGTGGAGCCCGGCACCGAAAGCATGGCCGTCGTGAGCGGATACGTGACCTGGTTGTCGACGACCTCCGGGTTCTGCCCGGGGTAATCGGTGACGACGATGACCTGAACGTCCGACAGGTCGGGAATTGCGTCGAGCCGGATGTTGGCCGCGCTCCAGATGCCGAGACCGACGAGAACGCTCGTCAGCATCAGCACCATCAGGCGGTTGTGAACACACAAGGTGATGACGCGTGCAATCATCGTCTCGTCCTCAGTGCTGGTGCGGCGCGGCCGGCGGGGCGGCGGGCGGCGCGACGGACGTTGCGGCCGGCTCGGGCGCGGCATCGGGGCTGGCGCCCGACGGCGTGGGCGCCGCTCCTTGCGGCGAACCCGGCGACGAGCGCTGCGCAATGAATTTGCGCAATGCATCCTGCAGGCGACTCTCCGCATCGAGCAGGAACTGGCCGCTGACGACCACTTCTTCCCCGGCGACGAGTCCCTCGAGGATCTGCACGTTGCCGCCCTCCGCGGTCCAGCCCGTTTTCACACGACGCGGCTCGAAGTGCCCGGCCTTCTCCCCCACCACGAACGTCACCTGGCGATCGCCGGTGTCGATCACGGATTCGCTCGGAACCAGGACTGCGCTCGGCGCGAGCTCGCCCGTCAGCACGACGGTCGCGAACATGCCGGGCCGTAACTCGAGCGATGGATTCACCACCGCCATGCGCACGCTCGCGGTGCGCGTGGTCTCGTCGAGATGCGGGTGAATGAACACGACCTCGCCGGTGTAGGTGCGATCCGCGTGAGCGGCGACGCGCGCCTCGGCCTGTTGCCCGATCGACACGAGCGCGATGTCCTGCTCGTAGACGCTCGCATCGATCCACACCGTCGAATGGTCGACGATGCGCAGCACCTTCTCGCCCACGGCCACGGCCGAGCCCTCGACCACCGGCTTCTCGGTGACTTCGCCGGAGAGCGGACTGCGAAACGTGACGCTGTCGGGCGCGCGATCCATGCCGGCGAGCCTGGCGACCTCGGAATCGTCAAGCCCCATCAACGACAGCTTGCGCATCGTCGCGCGCCAGAGCTGCTGCAGGGTCGAATCGCCGGGAGAGGATTCACGCCGCTTGCGCAGTGCGATCAGTTCCTCCGCTGCCACCTGGATGTCAGGACTGTACAGTTCGAAGAGCGGATCGCCGCGTTTCACGTGCAGGCCCTCGGTATGGGCGTGAAGGCGGCGGATCCAGCCCGACACCCGCAGGCTGACGTCGTGGATCAGCGGCTGCGCTTCCTCGACGAAACCTGCCACGCGAACCTCGCGCCGCAGCGGCCCTTCGACGGCGCGCGCGGTGCGCACTCCCATGTTCTGCACGACGACCGGGTCGATGTGCACGACGCTGCCGGCGCTCGACGCCTCGGACGCCTCGTTGCCGAGCGGTGTCAGTTCCATGTGGCAGATCGGGCATTCCCCGGGATGATCCTGGATGACCTGCGGGTGCATGCCGCAGGTCCACAGTTGCGCGCCGGCGGATGGCTTTGCGGCGCCGTTGTCCTCGGCGATGGCGACGGAGGGCGGCAGCACCACCCAGGGCGCCACCCACGGCGCGACGACCGGCGCACCGATCGGCAAGACGATCGAGAAGACGACCGAGGAGAAGAGACACGCGGCTGCGCCCAGCGAGCGGGCGGCGCGATACTTCGAAGCGATACCGGTTTTGAAGCGCATCATCGCGAGGTCTCCTGCATCGGACGGTTCGAGCTTGTGGGGGCAGCCCCGGCAAATCGGAGCTCCTGCGTCTGCGTGAAGGTCTCGAGGTCGGCGCCGAGGATTTCCTCGATGGCGGCCAGCGCCTTCTCGCGCTCGACGGCAGCGACTGCGGCTTCCTTGCGCGCGTCGATCAGCAGGGTGCGCGCTTCGACGAGGTCTGCGAGATCGGACCGGCCCGCGCTGTACCCGCTCATCACCACGGACGATACCGAGGCCGCCGCCGGAACGATTTGCTCTTCGAGCAGGCGCCTTGCGCGTTCTGCGTCGCGCGCCTGCACCAGCATGGCGCGCACTTCGCCGCCGCGGTCGCGCCGCGATTGCACCAGGCGCGAGGCGGCTGCGCCGCGCATCGCCTTGGCCACCGCGATGCCCGACTGGATCTCGGCGACGACGGTGGGGAGCATCACCATCGCGCCGACACCCTGCTCCACGCTACCTGTGACGGCGGCGTACGGATTGATGTCAGGAATCCACTGGAGCCGCGCAAGGGCTTCTTCATGCTTGCGCGCCTGGCGATCGGCCTGGAGCCCCTTCACCTCGGGGCCTTCTTCCACCGCCGCGATGAGGACGGCGGGATCGTCGGGCAGCCTGCGCGCAAACGGCAGCCGCGTCGGCGTGGCAATGCTCGCGGCATTGTCCGTGGCGGTGAGCGCGGCCAGCCTGGCCTTGGCGGCGGCGATGTCGGCGCGTGCGGCGGCGGCAGCATCGCGGCTGCGCGCCGACGCGATGCGCGCCTCGAAGGACCTGGCCTGCTCGCCGCCGGATTCGAGCGCGGCATCGGCGGCATCCGCTCCGACGCCGGCCAGAGCCGTGTTCTCGTCGGCCAGCCGCGCGTTCTCGGCGGCCATCGCAAGATCGAGCCACTCGTCGAGCACGCGACGCTGCACCGCGAATTTGGCTGCACGGAAACGCTGGCCGGCCGCGCGCGCATCGGAGAGCGCCACGCGGCCGGCTGCCATCGTCTTTCCGGGGAAGGAGAGGTTCTCCATCGTGTCAATGCCGGCGCTGAAGCTCATGCGGTCGAACGTCTTCACGTTCTCGTCCGAGAACATGTACGAGTAGCCGACGGCGATGTTGGTATTGGGCCACGCCGAGGCGCCGCGCACCCTCTCGACGCCGGCTTTCCACTCGAACCATGCCGCGCGCACGTCGCCGTTGGCGATCAACGCGCGCCGCAGCAGCGTGCGCCAGTCGTTACCGTCCGCGGGCACGGGCAGGTCGGCAGGAGCGGGGCCGCGGCGGAACTCGACGCCGGCGGCGACCATCGACGCGCGTTCCTCGCGAAGGCCGCCGGGCGTCAGCGCGCAACCCTGCGCAAGGACGATCATCGTGGCGGCCTGCGCGAGGCGAACCAGCGCGGCGCCGAACGGAGACGGCGGGCGCAC
>JBHEOD010000103.1:4121-10126 GCA_046261745.1 Binatia bacterium | reverse complement strand
AATATGTCGCGACGCACGCAACTCGAGCGCGCCGAAAATATCCGAGGTCTTCATGGACCCCTCCACATTGGCCGCGCAACGCATTTGCGTCGCACGGCAGTCGTGCCGCCGGCAATTCGGCGGTCGAGAAAACTTTCAGTCGCGGAGTCTCAATGCCGCACGCGGCATCGAGAGGAATGCACGGTGGAGCGGATCAGATGGTCCAGGTGCAAAGGAGGGGACGGGAGACAACGGCGCCGGCTCCGGGAGGAGAGGCGGCCAGTTCGACAGCGCGCGATGCGCGCTGTGGCGTGGACAGTGCGGCCGGAATTCGTGCAGCTTCGACGGCAAAGTTCACCGTGGTCGAGAGGGCGGACGGCGCCGGAACAGCCGAATCGGAAGGCGCACTCGTGTCGGCGCGAAGCGCGCATCCGCAGCCCGCCTGGCTGGGGATTCCCGCACAGCCGCCGGATGCGGCCATCGGCGACGTGCAGCAATCGCACAGCGCCGCTGCCAGCGTCGGCGAGTCCATCTGGCAACCGGTGCCCGCCAGCGCCGGAAACGGAACTGCAATGGTGATGGCGAGAACGGCGGCAAGCAGTCGACGAAACATGATCCTTCGGGCCTCGTGGCCACCATGCCTACACACGAGAGGCGAAACAACCCGCGCGCCGTTTTTTGACGAGGCCACGCCTTCCCGCTGCCGCCGCCTTCGCGAGCCGGAGATCCACGCGAGCATTTGCAGGAAGACCTGTGCCTCCCTTCTCGCCGCGCCTCTTTCGGGGTGGCCCGTGTGTTGACCTGAGTTCAACTCGGCAGCTATGACGGTATCGTCATTCTGCGGCGCGCGGGTGTTGCGGGAGACGGGGAAGGGATCCATGCCCATTCACAGTAAAGGCGACGCTGCGTCGCTCGCGGGCGTGGTTCGACTGGCCGCCCCCGACGGGGCCGTTTCGGAGCAACTCGCGCGGGAGAACGAGGAACGCTTCCGGGCCCTGATGGAGCAGGCCCCGTTCAGCGTCCAGGTGTTTTCCCCGGCCGGATGCACCCTTCGCGTCAACCGGGCTTTCGAGGAGCTTTTTGGTGTGCGCGTCGAGCAGATGGCGGCATACAACATCCTCGAAGACGCCCAACTGGAAGCGGCCGGAACCCTGGCCGACATCCGCCGGGGCTTTGCCGGCGAGACACTGCGGCTTGCGCCCATCTACTACGATCCGAACAAGACGGTCCCGAACGTTGCGGCCGGAGAGGACACCGGACGATGGCTGTCCGGGGTCATCTACCCGCTGAAGGACGCAAGAGGCCGCGTTCGGGAAGTGGTCATCATCCATGAGGATATCACCGCGCGGATCAAGGCCGAGGAAGAGCGCGCGCGCAGCGCCCGGCAGACTCTCGACATTCTCGAGAGCATCACCGACGCGTTCTTCGTCGTGGACAGCGACTGGAAATTTTCCTACGTCAACCCGCAGGCCGAACGGCTACTCGAACGGTCGCTGGACGATTTGCTCGGGCGCGTGATGTGGGAGGAATTCCAGGGCCTGGCCGGCAGCGAATTCGAGCAGGTGTTCCGGCGCGCGGCGACCGAACGGATCAAGCTGTCGGTCACGTCGTACTACCCGGATCACAATCGCTGGTACGCAGGCGAAGTTTATCCGGCAACGGGCGGCGGCCTCTCCGTGTTCTTCCGCGACGTATCCGAGCGCAAGAACGCCGCGGAGGCGCTGCGCAAGAGTGAGCGCCTGTATCGGGCCATTGGCGAATCGATCGATTATGGGGTGTGGGTTTGCGATCCCGAGGGTCGCAATACGTACAGCAGCGAGTCGTTCCTGCGCCTCGTGGGCCTGACGCAGCAGGAATACTCGTCCTTCGGCTGGGGCAACGTGCTGCATCCCGCCGATGTCGAGCGCACCATGGCGCAGTGGAAGGAGTGCGTGAAGTCGGGCGGGCATTGGGACATCGAGCACCGTTACCGCGGAGTGGACGGTCGCTGGCACCCCATCCTTGCGCGAGGAGTGCCCGTTCGTAACGAGCAAGGCGAGATCACCGCGTGGGCCGGCATCAACCTGGACATCAGCCGCCTGAAGCAGGTGGAAGTGGAACTTCGAGAGGCCGACCGCCGCAAGGACGAGTTCCTCGCGACGCTTGCGCACGAGCTGCGCAATCCGCTGGCGCCGATCCGCAACTCCCTCGAGATCCTGAAGATGCCGCGGCTCGATCCGGCCATGGCCCGCCAGACAAGGGAGATGATGGAGCGACAGGTGCATCACCTGGTGCGCCTGGTGGACGACCTGCTGGACGTCTCGCGCGTGATGCGTGGCAAGATCGAGCTGCGCACCGAACGTGTGGAACTCGCCACCATCGTTGCTCGCGCGGTGGAGACGGCAGGACCGCTGATCGAGCTGCACGGCCACCGCCTCGAGATCGACCTGCCGCCGGAATCCCTGCTCCTCGAAGCCGATCCGGTGCGGCTTGCCCAGGTGGTCGGCAACCTGCTGACCAATGCGGCCAAGTACACCGAAGCCAACGGGCGAATACGGCTCACCGCCGAATTGGAGAACAACCGCGCGCTTCTCAAGGTGCGCGACAACGGCATCGGCATTGCGCCGGAGATGTTGCCGTACATCTTCGACCTGTTCGTGCAGGTCGACTACGACGCGTCGCGATCGCAAAGCGGGCTCGGAATCGGCCTGACGCTGGTGGCCAAGCTCGTCGAGATGCACGGAGGATCGGTTTCCGCGCACAGCGAGGGGCTCGGCAAGGGATGCGAGATCACCGTTCGACTGCCGCTCGGCGCGCGCGTGCCAGGCGGTACGGAGGGCGGTGCGCACGACGGTGAATCTGCGGGCCAGGGGAAGTCGGCGGCATCCTCGCGTGCTTCGGGACTGCGGCTTCTCGTCGTCGACGACAACGAGGATGCGGCGACGAGCCTGGCCATTCTGCTGCGTCTTCAGGGCCACGACGTGCGCGTTGCCTACGACGGCCCCTCGGCGCTGGAAGCGGCAGCGGTCTACGCTCCAGATCTCGTGTTTCTCGACCTTGGCATGCCCGGAATGGACGGATGCGAGATTGCGCGCCGGATGCGCAAGCAACCGGGTCTCGAGCAAACGGTGCTCGCCGCGCTCACCGGTTGGGGACAGAAGGCCGACAGGCGTCGTACGGCCGAAGCCGGCTTCGACCATCACCTGGTCAAGCCGCTCGAACCCAGGCTGCTGGAGAAGTTGATCGCCGATCTCGCGAAGTCGCCGAATCCGCGAAGCGCCGGCGGCAACTAGGCACGCCTGCGCGACGCGCCTGCTGCCCGCGCACGTTGCTCTTCAGTTCGCCGGCTCCTGCGTATCCTCGCCGTCGGCCGGGCCGGCCGCAGGTTCGAGGATCTTCACGCGCCGCACGCTTCGGGCTGTCGCATCCAGCACCACCAGCACGACGCCGTCGTTGGCGGCGAGGCGCGCTCCACGCCCCGGAATTCCGCCGGCCAGGTGGATGCAAAGCCCACCCATCGTGCGGAAGTCCGGTCCTTCCTCCAGGTCCAGGTCGAACTCGCGGTTCAGCTCTCGCACAGGAACCTCCCCGCGCACGACGAGCGATCCATCCGTGTCCCGCAAGACCGGCTCGACCTCCTCCTCGTGTTCGCTGAAGACTTCGCCGACCAGCTCCTCGATCATGTCTTCGAAAGTCACCATCCCGGCCAGCGCACCGTGTTCGTCCACCGCAATGGCGATCCTGCTTCGTTCGCGCCGCATGAAGAGCAGCACGTCGATGGCGAGGACGGCTTCCGGAAAGATCTTGACCGGCAGGAGCAAGTCGCCGAGCGCGATGGCTTTCCGGTCGAACGCGCGCGAAAGAATGTCCTTGGCGGTCACGTAACCGACGACGTTGTCGATGCTGCCGTCATAGACCGGGATTCGTGACCGGCGCCTCTCGTGCAGGAACCTGCGGATCCGGTCGGAGTCGGCATCGAGAGGTAGCGCATCCACGCGCTCTCGCGGCAGCATCACGTCCCCGAGCGTGAGCTTGTCGAACTCGAGTGCCCGCGACACGATCTCTCCGGCGTGCTCGTCGAGCGCGCCCGTCTCGGCGGCTTCCTCCACCATCTGCTGCAGCTCTTCGGTGGAAATGCGCGTCTCGATGAAGTTCGTGCTGTCGGCAAACGGCCTCAGCACGAGGTTGGAACTGGCGGTGAGAAACCACACCAATGGACGCGCTGCCCAGGAAAGCGCCTGCAGCGGTCGTGCGAGAACCAGCGCGAAGAACTCGGCGCCCCGCAGCGCGAGGGACTTCGGAACGAGCTCTCCTAGCACCAGCGAGAAATAGGAAATGACCACCACCACGACGGCCAGGGAGATCTCCTCCGCTTTCTCCTCGAGCCCCGTCACGCTCGCGATCGCAGGCTCGAGGCGGACCGCAATGGTGTGACCGCCGAACGCGGCCGCGGTCGCGCCGATGACCGTGATGCCGATCTGCACCGTCGCGAGGAAGCGCTCCGGGTGGGCGCGCAGGGCGGCGACCGCCGCGGCGCCCTTGCGATCGGATTCCACAAGTTGACGCAGGCGACTGCGGCGCAACGACACGATCGCGATCTCGGCGCCGGCAAAGAGGCCGTTCACCAGAATCAGCGCGAAGACGATGAGAAGCTCGAAGTACATGAGGCCCTGTCGCGGCGAGCTTATCCTCAAAGAGTCGGGTTCGGGAACCAGGCACTGCCCCACGCGCTCGCGAAAAAAGGGGTCTGACCCCATTTCCGCGAATCAGCCGATGCGTACCGGGAGGTGCTCGATGCCGCTGATGAAGTTGGAGGCACGCCGCCGCGGCGGCGCCTCGAAGGCGGGCCGGATGTCGCGCAGTCGCGCGGCGGCTTCCTCGAAAAAAATGTTGAGCTCGAGTCGCGCGAGGCTTGCGCCGAGGCAGTAGTGGGCTCCGAAGCCGAATGCGAGATGCTCGTTGGGTGTGCGGCGAATGTCGAAACTCTCCGGCGCGCGGAACACGGCCGGGTCGCGGTTGGCGGCGGGGTAGAGGAGCAGCAGCTTGTCGCCTTCGCGTAGCTTCTTGCCGCGCAGTTCCGTGTCGCGCACCAGGGTGCGATTCATGTTCTTGATCGGCGTCACCCAGCGCAGCATTTCCTCGACGGCGGTGGAGATGCCCGCGCGGTTGTCGCCGAGCCAGCGCCAGTCGTCGGGGCGTGCGAGCAACTCCGACATGCCGCCCGTGAGCACGTGGCGCGTAGTCTCGTCGCCGCCAATCAGGATCAGCAATGCCTCGGCGACGATGTCGGCGTCATCGAGCTTTTCCCCGTCGATCTCGGCGTGGCAAAGAATGCTGAAGATATCCGTCTGGAGGGGCCGCGAGCGCCGGTCGTGCAGCACCGCGTACGCATGCTCGAGAAAGCCGCGGAAGGCCTCGTCGGCGCGAGCGAAGACCTCCGGGTCGGTGGTGCCGGAGCCGCGCACCATGTCGTCCGACCAGCGTAACACGTCCTCGTAGTGCTCCGGCTCCACGCCGAGCATGTCGCCGATCACGATCAGCGGCAGCCACGCGGCCACGTCCATCACGAAGTCGAATTCGCCGCGCGCGCGAGCCTTCTCGATGAGGTCCACGCTGATCGACCGGATGCGCGGTTCGCGCTCGAGCACGCGCCTTACCGTGAACCCGCGGTTCACCAGCGCGCGACGCTTGCGGTGAAGAGGGTCGTCGAGGTTGATCATGAACGGGAAGGCTGGCGCGTCGGGCCGGTTACCGCCTCCGTTGCAGAACGTCTTCGGATCGCGCGAGACAGCCAGCACGTCGTCATGGCGGCTGATGCCCCAGACCCTGCCGGCTTCGTCCCAGAACACCGGCTCGTGCTCGCGCAGCCACGCCAGCTCGGCGTAGGGTTCGCGCGCCCAGAAATCGCCGTCGAGAAGGCGGATGTCCTCGCGTGCAACGGAAGTCATTTGATGTCTGCGGTGCGCGCCAGCGGTAGCGAGGTGCGGTATTTCACCTGCTTGAGCGCAAAGCTGGACTTGACGCTGGACACGCCGGGAATGCGCGTG
>JBHEOD010000103.1:0-4086 GCA_046261745.1 Binatia bacterium | reverse complement strand
CGCTCGAAGGCGGCGACATCCGGAACGACCACGCGCAGCAGGTAATCGGCATCGCCCGTCATCAGGTAACACTCGAGCACTTCGGGGCGTTCGAGGATGCGCTTCTCGAAGGTTTCGAGACCCTGCTCGGCCTGGCGCTCGAGGCTCACCTGCACGAAGACGCTGACGCCGAGCCCCACGGCCACCGGATCGAGCAGTGCCACGTAGCGGCGCACGATGCCGCGCTCCTCGAGGTCGCGCACGCGCCGCAGGCACGGGCTCGGCGAAAGTCCCACGCGGGTGGCGAGGTCCACGTTGGAGATGCGCGCGTCGTCCTGCAGCACTTCGAGGATCTGGCGGTCGATCGCATCGAGGGGTCGCGGCGGCTCGGCGTGCTCGGAGGCTGTCACGGGCGCAATCTGCTGGTCATTTCTTCTTGGCGCAAGCGCCCGCCGTCTTGCCGCAAGCGCTTGGCTAGCGCGGCGTGCCGACGTAAGTCAGACGGCACGTCGGGCAGCGAGTGCGCTTTCCCGGGAACATCCGCAGGCGTCAGGAGGAACTCACTCATGGAACTCGTACTTCGCAAAGGCGCCTTCGACGGCGAAACCCACATCGTGACCGGCGCGGCCCAGGGCATCGGCAATCGCGTGGCTGCCGTGCTGGCCGCCCACGGCGCGCGCGTTGCCCTCGTCGACCTCGATCCGGGACGCCTCGAAGAAGCCCGCGTCGAGATGAAGAGCTATGCAGCGGTGGAGCCGCTGGTGGTGGCAGCCAACGTCGCGAAGGAAGACGACGTGCGCCGGGCGGTGGCGACCGTGATGGAGGCCACCGGCCAGATCAACGGCCTCGTCAACGTCGCCGGCATCACGCGCGACGCGCGTATCGTCAAGAAGGACTTCGCCGAATTCCAGACGGTGCTCGGTGTGCACCTGGGCGGCACGTTCCTGTTCATGCGTGAAGTGGCCTTCCAGGACTGGCACCCGCGCTTCAAGGCCAACGGCAACCAGCCGCTCGGCGACGGGCAGAACCGCTTCATCGTGAACTTCTCGTCGGTGAGTGCCCGCAACGGAAACATCGGGCAGATCGACTACACCGCCGCCAAGGGTGCCATCGAGTCGATGACCAAGACGACTGCGCGTGAGTTCGCGGCCTACGGTGCGCGCGTGAACGCGATCGCGCCGGGCCCGGTCAACACGCCGATGCTGGCCGGAGTGCCGGCCGAGGGCATCGAAGCGTTCGCCCGCGCGACGCTGATCGGCCGCGTCTGCGAGCCCGTCGAGATGGCGCGCACCGTGGCGGCGATGGCCGACCCGAAACTGTTCGCATACGTGACCGGAATCGTGCTGCAAGCCAACGGCGGACTGCGGCTGGAGTAAGCGGAAATGGGGTCAGACCCCAATTCCCGTACCGCGCCGCCCAAAGTGGGGTCAGGCCCCATCGATCGTTGGCCGCGCGTCGAAGCAGCGTCGCGCCGCGATCGCGATGCTGCATCCCGGCACCTCTGCAACGTCACATACGGAAGGCGGGAGGGAACGTAGTTGGTGGAGGCCCAGCAACTCGTCCTCGCAGCATGGGCGCTCGTTGCCGCGACGCTGCTCGGACTCGGACTGCTCGAGAGGCGACTGTTCGGTCCCGCGCTCGCCGGAACGCGTGACCTGTGGCTCGCGTTCTGGATGGGGTGGGCCGTGCTGGTCGCCGGCCTTCAGGTCTGGCACCTGTTTCTTCCCGTCGACAATCGCGCGCGCATTGCGTTCGTCGCGTTGGGGTTGCTCGGATGGCTCGTGAGCGCCGCGCCGCCCTGGCGCGTGCCGGTACGCTCGCTGCGGCGAGGTCTGCCGGCGCTGGTCGCCGTGATGGCGTGCGCGTGGTGGCTTTCCAATCGGGCGATGGCGGGGCCGACGTTCGGCGACACCGGCCTTTACCTCGTCCCGGCGGTGCACTGGATCGAAAGCTTCCCGATCGTGCCGGGCCTCGCGAATCTCTACGTGCCGCTCGGCCACAACGTCTCGTACTTCCTCTACGCGGCGTTTGTCGATGCCGGCCCGTTCGCGGGGCGCTTCTTCCACATCGTCAACAGCACGCTCGTGCTGGCGCTGCTGGCGCGCGGCGTGTTCGCGTGCTCTCGGTTGCTGCGGCGCGACGCAAGCGGCGTGGCCGGCGACATGTTCTACGCGCTCGCACTGGTGCCCCTCTTCGACCTGGCATTCGGGATTTACCTGGGCAGTCCGATGCCCGACACGGCGGTGTTCCTGTTCGGCCTCGTGCTGGCCGGCGAACTCATCGAGTTCGCGGCGGCGCCGTCGCGGGCGTTTCTTCTCCGGCTGGTTTTCCTGGCGGCTGCCGCACTCACCATCAAGCTTTCCCTGGCGGTACTTGCGCTGGCGACGGCCGCCGTCGCGATGTTCCTTTGGCTGTGGCGAAGCTCGCCGTCGGTCGGCGATGCCGCCCGTATCGCGGCACTGGGGGCGCTCGTCGGCCTGGTTCCCGCGGGCCCGTGGCTTCTGCGCAGCGTGGTGATGAGCGGCCTACCGTTCTACCCCGCGCAGGTGCTTGCGTTTCCGGTCGACTGGATCGCGCGCGTCGACGCGACTGCCTGGGTGCAGAAGCCGATGGCGCTGGCGCCGCTGTACACGATCTTCACCGACTGGGCATGGTGGAGCACGCGGCTCGATTCCCTCGGCTGGTACGAGCCGGACGCGACAAGGCCGCTTGCGATGATGGCCATCGGCCTCGCCGTGTTTGTGGTCGCGAAACCGATTCACTGGTGGCGGGGGCGCCCGAGCGCGGTCCCGACGCTCGTGCTGGCCGTTCCGGTGGCGTCGTTTTTCTTCGCCTTCCTGAACACGCCGATGCCTCGCTACCAGGGAGCTACGCTATGGATCATCGCGATCGACCTGATCGTGATCGGACTGGCTACCGCCGGCGGGCAGGGACGGCTGGTTCGCGCGGCCGCGGTCGTTCTCTCTGTGGTCGGAGCCGCGTTGCCGTTTCATTACAGCGGCGAGCCGTGGCTGCCACTCACCGACTTCGAGATCACGACTTCGCCGCGCGTGCACGACAACGAACTTGCCAGCGGCCTCGTCGTCGCGATGCCCGAGAACCAGGTCTGCTGGTACGCCTCGCTGCCGTGCTCGCCCGAGATTCATCCCGGCCTGCGGCTGCGCGAACCCGGCAATCTCGCGAGAGGTTTCGCCATCGACCCATGACATTTCGCGAAGGCGCGCTGACACCGGGCGCCATCGTCTGGCCGTCGGACCTCGCGTAGAGTTGGTAACGTACTCGCCCTCCCACTAGAGCAGCCCGGGATCGCGTTTCGTCCGTAGCCCGGCGCGAGCGGGATTTCTGCATCCAACGGACTGCTGTCGAGGAATGGGGGACGTCGAGCATGAGGCTGGAACGAGAGGAGCGTAAACTGTCGCTGGTCATTGCGTTGGGCCTGGTCGCCGCACTGGTCGCGTCTGGCGACCCGGCGGCGAGAGCCGAGAACCGCGATGTCCTCCAGCCGGCCTCCGAAGGCGGTCAAGCCAGCGATCGGGAACTCGAGCTGCTCCGACGGCTGCTTGGGGTGCCGGCTCCCGAAACGGCCGCGCCCGCCGCACGTAGTACCAAGGAAGAACCCGCAGCCGTTCATCCTACAGCGGTGGAACCCCCGCGGCCTGAAGCCGACAAGCGCCAGCCGCCTCCTCCCGTGCCGGGAACGCTCAAGAAGAAGCCGCCTGTGCCCAAGCCACGCGCCACGCCGGCGCCGCGCACGGCACCGGTCACGACGAAATCGTCCACTACCACCTCTTCCACTGTCGCCGCGCCGGTCACGTCGAGCAGCTTGCCGGCCCCTGCAGCAGCCGCCCCGGATGCCGTCGCAGAGCCGTCGCCTGACCGCGAGAAGGTGCTCCGGCTCCCGGCGTCTGGCACCGTCGTCTCCATCCTCAACGTGGAAGAATGGAAGCCCCTTCTCGGTCCGTCAGTGCAGTGGTCGATCGAGCGTGGCGCGACGGTCGAAGTCGGAGAAACCCGGCCGATGCCGCTCGAGCCGGAGCGCGAAGTCGCGACGCAGCGCTATCACGCGCAGGTGCAGCTCGCCGACGACAAGCGTTCCATTCGAAATTT
>JBHEOD010000102.1:0-14042 GCA_046261745.1 Binatia bacterium | reverse complement strand
GTACTTGCGCCGGGCCGGCAACCCAACGCGAGCGCCCGCTCCGATCGCGCCGCGAAGGTGATGGGCGTGCGCAGCCGGCATGGCAACGCGAGGGCGCGACTCCGATCGCGCCGCCGCTTCCATGCGTCCGGCGGCCAGGCGGAGGATCAGCGGGGACTGCCCGGACCAGCGACCATCACCGGATTCAGCCGCCGATCTGGAACATCTGGATCTTGCGGCCACCCTCGCGCCGCGTTGCACGCTCCTCGGAATAGCGGTCGCCGCGGTTGCTCCAGACGGTGCGCAACAGGTGTCGCAGGTCGTCGTCGGCAGCGCCGTGTCGCATCGGGGTCTTCAGGTCGACGCCGCCGGACGCGAACAGGCAGGTGACGAAGTGCCCGTCGGTCGTCAGCCGCGCCCTCGAACAGTCTCCGCAAAAGGGTTGGGTCACCGAGGAGATCACGCCGATCTCCCCGGCACCGTCGAGGTAGCGAAACCGCCTGGCCACTTCGCCCGGGTAGTTGGCCGCCACTGGTTCAAGCGGGAAGGCGGCGCCGATGCGATCGACGATCTCCCTGGCGCTGACCACGTCGGCCGGATCCCACCGGTTGAGCGTGCCGACGTCCATGTACTCGATGAAGCGCACGATGCAGCCGGAGCCGCGAAAACGGGCGGCCAGCGGGACGATGGCGTGATCGTTGACGCCGCGCTGCACGACGCAGTTGATCTTGATCGGAGCAAGGCCCGCCGCGCGCGCGGATTCGATGGCGTCGAGCACGACGGCCGGGGATGAACGGCGTCCGCTCATGCGCGCGAATACTTCGTCGTCGATGCTGTCGAGGCTGACGGTCACGCGGCGCAGGCCAGCTTTTTTGAGGCTCGCTGCCTGTTCGGCCAGCAGCACGCCGTTGGTCGTCAGCGTCACGTCGCGAAGGTTCGCAATGTCGGCGAGGGCGCGAACCAGGTGAGGGAGCTGGGAGCGAAGCAGCGGCTCTCCGCCGGTCAGGCGGATTTTCTCGACGCCGAGCTCGACGAACAGTCGCGCCAGCCGCACGATCTCCTCGAACGTGAGAATCTCGGGTCTCGGAAGAAATTCGTAGCGCTCGCCGTAGATCTCCGCGGGCATGCAGTAGGGGCAGCGAAAATTGCAGCGATCCGTGACCGAGATGCGAAGGTCGCGCAGCGGACGCGCGAACAGGTCGCGCGGAGCTTCCGTTGCCAGATCTTCGCCCGAAGTCATGGCGGCGATCATGCTGACCTCAGGCGCGCGAGTCCACACGAGGCGTTCGCATGCTCGCGCCGGGACCGCTTCGGCGGATCGCACCGGATCGAGGCGCCCCGGCCGGTTTGAGGGGTTTCGCTGCCCGGAATAGCATCGGCCACCGTCACTGAAGCCGCGCGCCATCGACAAGGAAGGACTGGGAACGACATGGAACGACTCGAACTCCTGCGCGATTGCGAAGCGGTGAAAATCCCCCAGGGCGACCGCGTCACGCTGGCGCCGGGAACCGAGGTCTACCTGTCGCAGTCGCTCGGCGGGTCGTTCACCGTCCAGGCGCCCGCGTATGGCGGACTGTTCCGCATCGCGGGCCGTGACGCCGATGCCCTCGGTCTCGAAGTTCCGCCTGAGGCGCAGATGCTTGCCGGCGGCGAAGGCGACATCGACGCGCTCGTCGAGGCGGCGCTGCGCACCTGCTACGACCCGGAGATTCCCGTCAACATCGTGGACCTCGGCCTCGTCTACGACACGCGCATCAGCGACCTGCCCGAAGGCGGCTACCGCGTGGACGTGAAGATGACGCTGACGGCCCAGGGATGCGGCATGGGCGGCGCGATTGCCGGCGATGCCGAGGACAAGCTGCGCTCCATCCCGAGTGTGACGGACGCCAGCGTTCGCGTGGTGTGGGATCCCCCCTGGACCGCCCACATGATCTCAGAAGAGGGCCGCAAGAAGCTCGGCATCGAGTGACCCGGCCGACGACGCGGGGAGATCGCCCGCTCGCGTCTGCTTTCCCCGGTCACTTGGTCCGCAGTCTTTGCTTGCCACGATCGCGATCGCCCCGTATGCTCGGCCCCGTCATGCGCGCGAGCAATGTATTTTTCGTCTGGTATTTTTTCTACGGGCAGGTCCCGGGGCGAGCTTCGTGCGCGTAGAGAACTGATCCAGTTTCCGCGCGAGCGGAACAAAAGGCCCCGGGAAGCGATTCCCGGGGCCTTTTCGTTTTGGGGCCGCGGGCCGTGAGAGCCGGGCGAGATTGCCTTCACGTTGCGAAGGAACGGAGAGCAGGGATGGTAACGGCAAGCGACGAGGAACGCCTCGAGGATATCAACGTAAGTGCGGTCGTCGACCTGCGGACGCCGCGTGAGATCAAACGGCTGCTGCCGCTCGGGGACGCCGCAGCGGCCACCGTGCGGCGCGCGCGGCGAGAGCTTCGCGACATCCTGCACGGGCGCGATCGCGAGCGGATGGCCGTCGTCGTCGGGCCCTGCTCGATTCACGATCCGGATGCTGCCCGCGAGTACGCCGCCCGCCTTCGGGAAGCAGCCGCGCCGCTCGAGCAGAAGCTCCTCGTCGTGATGCGAACCTACTTCGAGAAGCCGCGCACGACGGTAGGATGGAAGGGGCTCGTCAACGATCCCGACCTCGACGGCAGCTGCGACATTGACCGCGGCCTCGAACTGGCACGCCGCGTGCTGCTCGACATCAACGCGATGGGCGTGCCGTGCGGCACGGAGATCCTCGACCCGATCACCCCGCAGTACTTCGGCGATGCGGTGAGTTGGGCGGCCATCGGCGCGCGCACCACCGAAAGCCAGACGCATCGGGAGATGGCCAGCGGCCTGTCGATGCCGGTCGGCTTCAAGAACGGCACCGACGGCAGCCTCGACGTGGCGCTTCACGCGATGATCTCGGCGGGGCATCCGCACGCATTCCTCGGCATCGACGCCGACGGCGTGGCCGCCGTGGTACGTACGCGCGGCAATCCCGATCGCCACGTGGTCCTGCGCGGAGGAGGCGGCCGTACCAACTACGGCCTCGCCGAGATCCGGGCCGCGGCCGACGTGGTGGCCGGCGAGGGCGTGGCCCGGCCGGTCATGGTGGACTGCTCGCACGGAAACTCGTCGAAGGACTACGCCCGCCAGGGCGGGGTCGCCCGCGACGTGCATGCGACGTTCCACGGGGGAGTTGGTCGCGTGATGGGATTGCTGATCGAGAGCAACCTCGTCGAGGGGCGCCAGGACTGGGCCGCCGGAGCCTTGCGTCACGGCGTCTCGATCACCGACGCGTGCATCGGCTGGGAAGAGACCGCCGCCCTCCTCGTGGAACTTGCGATGGGTTTGCCGAAGCCGAGCCGGGCCTGCGCCTGAGAAGCCGGCGGGCCGGCCGGCCGGTCGAACGGGCGGGGGCCGCGCCGTTGCCGCGCCGCCCCGTGCCCGTTAGTGTCCGGCCTTTCGCCGCTCGCGACTGCCCGACAGGAGAAAGGAAATGTTCGTTGTCACCAATCGTATCCCGGTCGCCGAAGCGTTCGAGGCCGATTTCGAGGAGCGCTTCCGCAAGCGTGCGCACCTGATCGACCAGTCGCCCGGCTTCGTGAAAAACCTGATCCTGAAGCCGGTCCGGCGCCGTTTCGACCATTCCAGCGGCGCGTGGGTCGATTCGGCCGAACGGGGCTACTACCTCGTGCAGACGTACTGGCAGAGCGAGGAGGCTTTCTGGGACTGGACGCGCAGCGAGAGCTTCCGCATCGCGCATTCCAACCGTCCGCCGGCGGAGATGTTTGCGGGTCCAAACGTGCTCGAGATCCACGAGGTCATCCAGACGACCGAAGCGGCGGCCGACGTAGCGGGCCGCTGACGTTGTTGCGACCGCCCGCCATGGGTGGCGGTCGCGCGTGCACTCGTCCGTCCGCCGCGGACGGTTTCTCCGGCCATGCTTCCGACTATAGTCCGGGGCTCGAAATCACAGGAACGACCATGAACAGCAGCGAAACCCCTACCGGTCTCAACAGCCACAGCCACGCCATCACCGACGGCGACGAGCGCGCACCGAACCGCTCGATGCTTCGCGCCGTCGGATTTCGCGACCAGGACTTCGGCAAACCGATCCTCGGGGTGGCCAGCGCGCAGAGCGACATCACGCCGTGCAACGCGGGCCTCGGCGACCTCGCGGTGGAAGCCGCGCGCGGCATCCGCGAAGCCGGCGGAATGCCGCAGAGCTTCGGAACCATCACCGTCAGCGACGGCATCTCGATGGGCACCGAGGGCATGAAGTGCTCGCTCGTCAGCCGCGAAGTGATCGCGGATTCGATTGAGACGGTCTGTCGCGCGCAGATGATGGACGGCGTGCTGGCGGTGGGCGGCTGCGACAAGAACATGCCGGGGGCGATGATCGCGATGGCGCGCCTCGACGTGCCGGCCGTGTTCGTCTACGGCGGCACCATCAAACCCGGCCACCTCGGCGGCAAGGATCTCACCGTGGTCAGTGTGTTCGAGGCCGTCGGCGAGCTCGGCGCCGGTCGCATCTCGCGCGACGAGTTCAGCGCCGTCGAGCGGGCGGCCATTCCCGGCAAGGGCTCCTGCGGCGGCATGTACACCGCCAACACCATGAGCAGCGCGTTCGAAGCCATGGGCATGAGCCTTCCGGGGTCGTCCACGATGGCCGCCGAGGACCTGGAGAAAGCCGAGAGCGCGCACGCGAGCGGCCTCGCGCTGCTTGAATGCGTGAAGAAGCAGATCACGCCGCGCAAGATCCTCACGAAGAAAGCCTTCGAGAACGGCATCGCGACGGTCTTTGCCGTCGGCGGATCGACCAATGCAGTGCTGCACCTGCTCGCGATCGCGCATTCGGCCGGCGTCGACCTGACTCTCGATGACTTCGAGCGCCTGCGGCTCAAGGTGCCGGTGTTCGCCGACCTCAAGCCGTCGGGCCGATACGTGGCCACCGACCTGCACCGCGTCGGCGGCATCCCGCTCGTGATGCGCATGCTGCTCGACAACGGCCTGCTGCACGGCGACTGCATGACGGTCACCGGCCGCACCATCGCCGAGAACCTCGCAGGTGTCGCGTCATCGCCGCCGTCCGGCCAGGAAGTCGTGCGGCCTTTCGACAAGCCGCTCTACAAGCAGGGCCACCTGGCCGTCTTGCGCGGGAACCTCGCCACCGAGGGGGCGGTCGCGAAGATCAGCGGCCTCAAGAGCATCAAGATCACCGGCCCCGCGCGCGTCTTCGATTCGGAGGAAGATGCGATGCGCGCGATCCTGAACGACCGCATCCGGCCCGGCGACGTGCTCGTCATCCGGTACGAAGGGCCCAAGGGCGGACCCGGCATGCGCGAGATGCTGGCGCCTACGTCGGCAATCATCGGCAAGGGACTCGGCGATTCGGTCGGCTTCATCACCGACGGACGTTTCTCCGGCGGCACCTTCGGACTCGTCGTCGGGCATGTGGCGCCCGAAGCGGCCGTCGGCGGCACCATCGCGCTCGTCCACGAAGGCGACAGCATCACCATCGACGCGGAGCGCACGCTGCTGCAGCTCAACGTGGAGGACGCCGAGCTCGAGGAGAGACGACGCGGGTGGAAGGCACCGGCCGCGCGCTACACGACCGGAGTGCTGGCCAAGTACGCCAAGCTCGTCTCGAGTGCCGCGCTCGGGGCAGTCACCGACTGAGGTTCGCGGGCGGCTGCGCAAGCGGTCGTCCGCATCAACCGGATGGAACACGGGGGGAGCGGCGTGAGCCAGTCGGCACCGAAGCCGTGGTGGGCGTGGATCTTCTTCTACACCCCCGTGCCCGAAGGCATCACCGCCTCGCAGTGGTCGATGCTCGGTGCGCTCGGCGCCACCTATCTCATCAACTCCTACGACCTCGGCGTTCTCAACCTCGCGCTGCCGCAGATCCAGCAAAGTTTCGCGCTGTCCGAGGAGGACGTCGGCAAGCTCGCGGGGTTCGTCCGGCTCGGGGTGCTGCCGGCACTGGCGCTGAACGTCGTCGCCGACCGCATCGGTCGCCGCCGGTTGCTGCTGTTCACGATCGTCGGCTTCACGCTTTGCACGTTCCTGACGAGCTTCGTGCGCACCGCGGTCGAGTTCGCGGTGCTGCAGTTTTTTGCGCGCACGTTCATCTACGCCGAGGAGATGCTCGCCATCGTCGTCGTCACCGAAGTGCTGGCGCCGCACGCGCGGGGGTGGGGCATCGGACTGATGATCGCGTTTGGTGCGCTCGGCCACGGCACCTCGGCGCTGGTGTTCTCGGCCATCGACGTGCTGCCGTTCGGCTGGCGGGCGCTCTACGTCGTCGGGATCGTACCGCTGCTGATCATCGCGTGGCTGAGGCGGTCGCTCGAGGAGACCGAGCGCTTCGTCGTCAGCGCCGGGCGGCGCGGCGCCGCCACCCTGCCGTGGCTCGCGCCGGTCCGCCTGCTGCTGACGCGCTACCCGTGGCGGCTGGCTGCGCTTTCGGCCGCGCTGCTTCCGGTGGCCTTCGCGGGCGGCACCGCGATCCAGTTCCAGTCGAAATACCTGCAGGAAGTGCACAGCTACTCGCCGGGCGAGGTCAGCGCCCTCTTCCTGATGGGCGGGCCGCTGGCGCTCACCGGCGGACTGCTGTTCGGCCGCGCCAGCGACCGCTTCGGGCGCCGCCGTGTGCTGTCGACGGCCATCGTGATCAATGTTTTGGCGACCATCGGCTTCTACAACGGCGCCGGGTTCTTCGTGCCGATGGTGTGGATTCTCACCATCTTCACGCAGTTCGGCATCGACGTGCTGTTCAGCGCCCTTGGCAGCGAATTGTTCGCGACAGCCTATCGCTCGACGGCCTCGGGCATGCGCAGCATCGTCGGGACCGTGGCCATCGCCGCAGGGCTGGCGGTGGAAGGGACGCTGTATGTCGCCTTCGGCGGACACGGTCAGGCCATCACCGCGATGGCCTGGTTCGCGCTTGCCAGCCCCTTCATCCTGCTCGCGTTCGTGCCCGAGACCGCCGGCCGGGAACTCGAGGAGATCGCACCCGACGAGGACTGAAGAGCGGCGGCCACGGCTCTCGTTCGGAAGTCTCACGGCGGTGGGCATTGAGCAGCGATCCACGGTAGATTCGCCCGGTGGAGTTCCAGGACTATTACGCCGTCCTCGAGGTGGCGCGCGACGCGACCGCCGACGACATCAAGAAGGCCTACCGCAAACTGGCGCTCCAATGGCACCCCGACCGGCATCCCGAAGCCGCCCGCGCCGATGCGGAAGTGCGCTTCAAGCGGATTTCCGAAGCCTACGAAGTGCTCTCCGACGCCGACAAGCGCAGCCGTTACGACCGCCTCGGCCAGAACTGGAAGCAGGGTGACGAGTTCCGCGCGAGCGACCAGCAGCCGCACATGTCGCCCGAGGAGTTCGAGCAGATGTTCGGCGGCGGCGGCGGTTTCTCGGACTTCTTCCGCCATGCGTTCGGCGAGGACCTGCGACGGCAGTATGGCGGCGCACGCCCGTCGCAGCATCCGCGCTACCGTCACCGCGGCTCGGACGTGCGCGGCGAGCTGTCGCTGCCGGTTTCGGTGGCCCTTGCAGGCGGACGCTCGCGCTTCGACGTGCCGGCCACCAAGGCCTGCAATCTGTGCGGCGGCGTCGGCTTCCACGGCGAGCACGTGTGCCCGGCCTGCGCCGGCGTCGGACGCGTGCACGATCGCCGCGTCGTCGACCTCACCATCCCGGCCAGGATCCGCGACGGCATGACGATGCGTCTCGCAGGCTTGGGCGAGGCGGGGGAGGACGGCGGCGAGCACGGCGATCTCTATCTTACGCTGCGCCTCGTGTCGGACGACGTGTTCCGAGTGCTCGGCGCGGACCTGGAGTCGGATCTGCCGCTCGCGCCGTGGGAGGCTCTGCTCGGTGCCAGGGTCGGCGTACGCACACCCGACGGTGCGGTCACGCTCACGGTCGCACCGGGCAGCAAGGCCGGCACACGGCTGCGGCTGCGCGGCAAGGGCTTCGACGACGGGCGCGGCGGGCGCGGCGACTTTTTCGCGGTGCTGCGGCTCTCTCTCCCCGAACTGAGCGAAAGGCAGGTCGAACTGATGCGGCAGATGGCGGGCGAGGCGGGTGAGGCGAGTGCGACGCCCGTCGGCGGCGCGCGCGTGGGGCTTTCCAAATGAGACACGTGCGCATCCTCATCGAAGGCGAGACGTACCTGACGCTCGAGGCGATCTCCGAATGCTACGACTGCGACGTCTCGTGGCTCCGCGAAGCATATGACCGCGGACTGCTGGGCGGCGGACGCGTGCACTCGGGCGCGATCGCGCTGCACATCACCGTGCTCGATCGGGTTGCCGAGGTGATCCGCCTCGCGCGCTACCAGGGGCTTGGCTTCGAGACCATCGTCGTGCTGCTGGACCAACGCGTGGAACAAAGCGTTCACCTCTTCGTTGACGTCGAGCCATGAGCGCGGACGCGCTCGAGATCCTCGCGTTCACCGACGGCGCGGCCAAGGGCAACCCCGGGCCGGGCGGCTGGGGTACCGTGATGCTGATCGGCGGCGCGGCGGTCCGTGAACTGGGCGGCGCGGGCGGCGCGACCACCAACAACCGCATGGAGATGATGGCGGCTGCGGCGGCCCTAGAGTGGCTCGTCGAGACTCAGCACGGCGAGCCTGCCAGCGTCACCGTGGTGACGGATTCCACGTACGTGCTCAAGGGTGCCACGCAGTGGCTCGGCAACTGGAAGCGCCGCGGCTGGAAGACGGCCGCCGACGGCGAAGTGGCCAATCGCGATCTGTGGGAACGGCTCGACAAGGCCATCGCGGCCTCCGGGCGCCTGCGCTGGCGCCACGTGCCCGGACACGCCGGGTTCGCCGGCAACGAACGCGCCGATGAGATCGCGTCGGACTTCGCGTCGGGACGGCGGCCCGTGCTCTACTCGGGTCCCTACGACGGGTACGGCCGCGACCTTCATCACCTGCCCGACGCGGGCGCGCCAATCCGCTCGGTGTCCAAGGCGGCGAAGGGGCGCGCCAAGGGCGCCGCCCATTCCTACGTCAGCGTCGTCGACGGAGTCGTGCTGCGCCATTCCACGTGGGCCGAATGTGAGCGTCGCGTGAAGGGACGTCCGGGCGCGCTCTTTCGCAAGACCGCGAGCGCAGCCGACGAGAGCGCGCTCGTTCGCGAGTGGGGCGGGCGCCTCGACGATCCCGGCAGCGGACGCTGAACGAAAGCCCCCGCGTAACCCTGCAGCCGCTACATCGTCGTCGGCAAGCCTCGCGGCGTCGCGCGCGGTGCGCTGCGCGAGCATGCCGTCGCCCGCCGGCGCTACGCGATGCGCGTTTCCTTTCCTGCCCAGTACCGATCGCGCAGCAGGCGCTTGTAGAGCTTGCCGGTGGGATGGCGCGGCAGTTCGGCGTCGAAATCGATCGTGCGCGGACACTTGATCTTCGACAGGCGCGCGCGACAGTACTCGAGCAGCTCCTGTTCGAGCGACGGACCGGCATCGTCCATGCGCACTGGCTGCACGACGGCCTTGACCTCCTCTCCGAATTCCTCGCTGGGCACGCCGAATACGGCCACATCCGCCACCTTCGGATGCGTCACCAGGATGTTCTCTGCTTCCTGCGGGTAGATGTTCACGCCGCCGGAGATGATCATGTAAGCCTTGCGGTCGGTCAGGTAGAGGAAGCCGTCGGCGTCGAGGTAGCCGATGTCGCCGAGCGTACTCCAGCCCTTGTCGTTGAAGGCCTTGCGCGTCTTGTCCGGATCGTTGTGGTACTCGAACCTCGGTCCGTCGGAGAAGTAGACGTTTCCGGTCTGGCCATTGGGGAGTTCGTTGCCGTCTTCGCCCAGGATGTGGGCCACGCCGAGAACCGGCCGCCCGACCGATCCGCGATGGGCCAGCCAGTCAGCGGAGTTGATCGCGCAGAGACCGTTGCCCTCGGTGCCGCCGTAGTACTCGTGGATGATCGGCCCCCACCATTCGATCATCTGCTCCTTGACGGGCACCGGGCACGGCGCCGCGGCGTGAATCGCAACGCGATGGCTGCTCAGGTCGAAGCGCGTACGTTCGGACTTCTCCAGCTTGAGCATGCGCACGAACATCGTTGGTACCCACTGGCTGTGCGTGACGCGGTACTGCTCGATCAACGCGAGCGCGCGCACGGGATCGAAATGCTCCATCACGATGCTGGTGCCGCCGAAGCGATGCATCGTCATGTTGAAACGCAGCGGCGCGGCGTGGTAGAGCGGCGCCGGCGACAGGTACACGGTGTCGGCGTCCGCCTGGTAGAGCCCACCGACGAATCCCATCATGGTGTTCGGACTGCCGGCGGGCTGGCCCGACAGCTTCACTCGAACGCCCTTGGGTTTTCCGGTGGTGCCCGACGAGTAGAGCATGTCGGCGCCCTCGGTCTCGTTGTGCACCGGTGTAACGGGCTGCGTCGCTTTGGCGGATTCGTAGGACTCGAAGCCGACGGGCAGTGCGGCAAGCTTCGCTGCATCGACGATGTAGCGCGCGCGAAGGCCGCCGCAGGATGCGGCTGCTTCGCGCGCGACATCGAGCCTGGACGGCGACGTGAACAGGGCCCGTGCTCCGCAATCCGCAACGATGTAGGCCACCTCTTCGGCCGTCAGCCTCGAGCTGATCGCCGTGTAGTAGAGGCCCGATCGCTGCGCGGCCCAGCAGACCTCGAGGAAGCGCCCATGGTTCTCCATGAAGATGGCAATCGCGTCGCCGGGCTTGAGGCCGAGAGCGCGCAACAGGTGGGCGCAGCGATTGGAGCGTTCGTCGAGTTGGCCGTATGTCACCGTCTCGCCGGTGTCGGCCATCACGTAGGCGGGCCTCGCTGGGAACGTCTTCGCGTGCTGACCGGGGTACATGGGAACCTCCAAATGTTACTGGCTGTGGGGCGGCGCCTCGGTGGCGCGGCGTTCGGGTGCTCCGCGGCAACCTCACGGCACTCGCGGGCCTGACGATTTTCGGCAAGCCCGCAACCTCATGCAAGGCGCCTGAGACCGCCGCCTCATGCAAGGCGCCCGACGCAGGCCGCGCGACGCGACCGGTTCTTGCGCGCGTTGTCCTCGCGCTCCCGCCTGACTATGGTGCGCGCGTGCGATGTTTCATGATCGCGGTCGCCCAGAGTTCCACGCTGGACCGCTACTCGAACAACTTCAGCCTTTTTCTGCTGCTCGAACAGTTCCGGCCGGCGGCATACCCGGCCCGGCTGTCGGTGTTCAGCCACGCGTTTTTCGAGATCGATGCGGACGAGAACGGGGTCGAGCACCAGGTGCGTCTGCTGGTCGTGCAGGGGGCACGCACGGCGTTCGCGTCGGAGGCCGTCACATTCAAGCCCGCCGGCGAGCGCCATCGGGTTCGCATCAGCGGACTGGCCTTCCCGGAGCCCGGACTTTATCGCGTGATGGTGGAGTGGCGGGTCAAGTCCGACGATGCGGCTGCCGCGTGGAATCGTGAGTCGGCGGCCTGGCCGATCCGCGCCGACGTGCCGCTACAATAAGAGCCAGCCTGCGGGGCCCGCGGACGAACCGGGCGTAATTCCTGGTTGGTGTGGTCAGGTGGACGCCGCAGTCGCACCTGCCTTTGTCGGCGAAGCTTGATGAGGGTGCGACTGGTTCGGAACGCGCCGGTCGTCACGGCGTGCGAATCGGGCGAATCGTTCAAGGATACAGCGCGAAGAGCGCCCGCTTGGTCTCCCCTGCGAAAGAACTCGCCTGCGACAGCATCTCGGCCCGTGAGAATCCGTTGTCGAGCGCGAAGCGGCGCACCCACTCGTGAGGGTCCGCGCCCATGTCGGGCATCTTTTTCGCCCAGGATTCCTTGTGTTCGTCGGACTGTCCCATCTCGAAGAAACAGACCTTGCCGGTCTTCGATGCGACGAGCCTGAGGATCCTCTGCGCGTACTCGACGCCCTCCTGGTACATCATGTGATGAATCACCGACAGGAAGATGACCGCGTCGAACTTTGGCAATCCCTCGAGCAGCGACTCGTCCACCGGGGCCATCAGGAAGCCCGCGTGCTGGAGGTCCTGGAGCACGAGCTGGCCGGTGCAGGTGAACATGCGGCGCTGGTCGAAATCGACGCCGATACTGAAGGGCAGGCCCGCGCGCGCTGCCCGAAGCACGTAGTAGCCCTCGGAACAGCCAAGATCGACGAGGCTGCGGGAACCCGAGGCTGCGAGCACCGGCGCAATGGCGTCCCAGCGGACTTCGCACTCGCGGACTCCGCCGGTGTAGCCGGAGGCCGTCACGACGGGCTGGTAGACCTCGTAGCTTTTCAGGTGGAGTCGGTGGACGGCGCCGGCTGCTGCACGCAGCAGGGGCTTGATGGGCTTTCGCTTCACTAGGGGTGACCTCGGTCTCGAATTGGAAATCTCTCCGCGCTGCGAAGAAGGGCGAGGCTACCGTAAGGCGCGCGAAGAGGCTAACTTTCGCTGCGTGGCGTCCAATGTAGACCCCGAGCGCTACCGGACGGCGCTGATCGAGCGCGGACGGCAGTGCGCAGGCGCGACCGACATCGGGCCCGTGCGACGACGGAACGAGGACGCCTACTGGATCTCCGAGCAGGGCACGCTGCTGGTGATGGCCGACGGACTCGGCGGCCTGCCCGGCGGGGACGTCGCGTCCGCGCTGGCGGTTGCTGCGGTCGCCGAGTACTTCGCCGGCGCTCCGGCCGGGCATGGCGAAGCGCTGCTGCGCGATGCGGCCGAGCATGCGCAGCGCCGTGTGGTCGACGCGTGGAGGCGCAACCCGGCTCTTCGCGGCATGGCCACGACCCTGGTCGTGGTGCTCGTTGGCGAACGCACGGCCTCGATCCTGCACGTCGGCGACAGTCGTGCGGCGCTGTGGCGGGCAGGCGATTTCGTGAACGTGACCTACGATCACAACGATGTCGGCGACCTGGTGCGTTCCGGGGAGATTTCGCCGGAGGAAGCGCGGTTCTTTCCAGGCCGCAACCAGGTGCGTGAGGTGATTGGTCTCGGCGACGGCTTCAAGCCCGAATGCCAAAGCTGGAAACTGTTGCCCGGCGACATCCTGCTGCTTTGCACGGACGGCGTCAGTGAGGCCATCGGCGATGTCGCGATGGCGAGGATCCTGGCCGCCGCGCCGTCGGCGACGGCGGCGTCGGCCACGCTCGTGGCCCTGGCAGGCATCGAGGGCGGCCAGGACAACGCGACCGCCATCGTACGATATGTGACCTGACCTTATTCGCGAGGTAGGCTCCGCGTTGGAGGGAATGGATCGATGCCAGGAAAACTTGACGACCGGGAGCTCTCGCAGCTTCTTGCGGGTCCGGAGATCGGTGTGCTCTGCACGGTGGACGCCGAGGGGCGGCCGGAAGGATCGCCGATCTGGTTCGAAGCCGGCGCGGGAGGCGCAGCCAAAATCTACGTGCACGTCGGCAGGGATTCGAAGAAGGCCCGCAACGTGCGTGCCAATCCCAGCGTTTCCCTCACGGTGGATACCCGCATCGCTCCTTACCGGGGAGCCGTGCTGCGCGGTACCGCCAGAGAAATCGCGTTCGACGATGCGCTCCATCGCCGCGTGGCAGTTCGCTACCTCGGTGCGGACGGCGGCGCCGCCTATCTCGCGATGACGGCGGGGGCGGAAGCCGAGACGGTGCTGCTCGAGATCAGCGTCACGAGCCGCTACACCTGGGACTACGCGAAGGGATTCTGATGAAACTCCACGGCAGGAATGTCTTCGTGACAGGGGGCGGCTCGGGTCTTGGAGAAGCGATTTGCCGCCTGTTTGCAGAGGAAGGCGCCCGCGTGGCCGTCACCGACATCGACGTCACGGCGGCCACCAAGGTTGCGACGGCCTGCAATCAGAGCACGCGGGGGGCGCTCGCCTTCACTTGCGACGTATCGAAGTCGGCGTCCGTCAAGGAGGCCTTCGCATCTTTTGATCTCGAGTTCGGCGAGATCGACGTGCTCGTGAACAATGCCGGCATCATTCACGCCGATCCGGATTACCTCGGCGCGGTACAGTCCAAGGGGCAGGCCCAACTCGCCGAACTGATGACCACCGGCAAGGTCACGACCCATCTCGACCTCGTCGAGCGAATCACCGACGAGATGTTC
>JBHEOD010000101.1:13650-14317 GCA_046261745.1 Binatia bacterium | reverse complement strand
GAGCACGAACGTGCCCATGCCGGTGAATCCGACGTCACCGGGCACGAAGCGCTCGCGAAGGATGTGGAAGGTTTCGCCGGTGGCGGTGTCGAGGAACTCCACCACCTCGTAGCCGATGGCGGATGCTGCCGCGAAGGCCTCCGGCCAGTCCGAGGCCATGGCCGTCGCGAGGACGGCTTCCCATGCGTTGCGACGGGCAAGCTCGGCGGCGACGAAGTCGGCAGGTTCCTGGTCTTCGAAGCGCGCGATGCGCCTGTCGGGAAAGGTGGTCGTCTCGATCTGCCCGAGCCACGCGGCAAGGTCGTCGGTGATCAAGATCGGACGCAGGCCGCCGGTAGTGGGCACGTCGTCGCTGGCGTTGCCGAGCGAAGCCCGGTGGCGCGCCACGGCTTCCCACTGCGCCGCGGCATCGGGAGTGCCCACGTCGAACACGCCTGCGGTGCTGCGGCGCCGGATCGCACCGCCTCCCCACGCCGATACGGCGGCGAATTCCGTGAAGTCGACGGTGTCGGCGTAGTACTCGGCGTCGCTGGTGATCGTCTCCATCCCACCCCATGCAGCGGTGCCCGGCGTGAGGCCGTAGTCGAATACGACGCCCGTCACGGCCGAGAGGTCGTCGTACGAGTCCGTGGTGACGACCACCGTGGAATCGCTCCACGCAACGAAA
>JBHEOD010000101.1:12012-13640 GCA_046261745.1 Binatia bacterium | reverse complement strand
TCGGAGCCGAGGAAGCTGCCGGCTGTGAGCGGCGCGACGATCCGCAAGCCGTAGTTCGTCGGCTGCCAGGCTGCCGTGCCGGCAGTGTCCACGAGGTCGATGACGGCGAATTCGCCTTCTGCGAGAGGGGGCACGCCGAGCAGCGCAGGGGCGAACGACGCGTCCTGCACGACACCGGCGATCGGATCGTCGTCCATGTCGGTGAGGATCCATCCCGTCAGGTCGACGCTGCCCGGGCCGGTGTTGAACAGTTCCACGACGTCTCCGCGGGTTTCGTTCGTGGTGACGTTCGCAATGACCTCGGTGAGTATAATGTCGGCGCCGGCGGCAGGCACTCCGAAGCAACATGCGGCAAACGCGACAGCGGCGTGGAGTGGCGCGTGGATCGGTCGATGCGAGAACGGGAGTGAAAACGGCTTCATCGACTATAGTCCCCTCAACGCGGCTTCGCGTGCAGCCGCTGCTTGTATGGTCTTAACGATGCGAGCGATGCTGACCCGCACGCCGTTCGTTGACAAGGCATTGCTGCGACGTTGCAGCAGGAAGGGCGGTCCGGGTGGATCTCGTGTCCCGCCCGAAGGTTCGACATCTTCACGATTCCGCACGCGGCGACTCCTCGAAGCGCGGGGCTCAGCGTCGCCGGCCCGGCCGCCGAACCCCGTGCGCGGCACTTCGCATCACGGCAGCAAGGGGCCCGACGTCGGGCGGGCACCGCTTCAAGATCAATGTGTACGGGTACTCCGACGGAGATCGCCCCCGGGCAGATGTTCGGTGACCATTTGCAGGTGTTTGGCGCCGTCGAGCCGTGACAAGGAAAGGTGGTGCCCTCGACAGGACTCGAACCTGTGCAACCGGCTTCGGAGGCCGGTGCTCTATCCACCTGAGCTACGAGGGCGCCGGCGTGATCGCCGCCGCGCCAAGACCAGGCGCGACAGGAAACTCTTAGCCGCGGCCAGCCGAAACTGAAAGCGCCGTCCCGCGCCGCCGCTCCTGCAACGACGGCGGACGAAATCCGGGACAGGTACAGAGTTCAGAAATGCTGTCCCGGATCCCGCGCTTCGAAAACGGACGACGCGAAAACGCCGTCAGCCGGCGTTGATTCCGACCCCGCGGGACATGAAATTACCGACTGACCCCAATCTGGCGATGACGCCGATTCCCAAAGAAATGGGGTCTGACCCCATTATTCCCCGGCTCGCTCGGAGATGCGCTTGAGGACCGCGAGTACTTCGTCATGGATGGCGGAGTTGGTTGCGGCGATACGCGGCAGCCACGGATCGTACGCAGTCCCGTCGAAGTCGGTCACGCGACCACCGGACTCCTCCAGGACCAGCCAGCCGGCTGCGGTGTCCCACGCATGCAGCTTCCATTCCCAGAAGCCGTCGAAGCGGCCGGCTGCCACGTAGCACAGGTCGAGTGCGGCCGAGCCGTAGCGGCGCACGTCCTGGGCGGCGCAGAGAAACTCGCCGAAATACTGGAGGTAAAGATCGACATGATCGCGCCGGTCATACGGAAAGCCGGTCACGAGCAGCGCGCGATCGAGGGCGGACACGTCGGAGACGGCCAGCCGCTGATCTCCCAGGAACGCGCCGCCGCCGCGCTCCGCGTGAAACAACTCGTCCCTCGAC
>JBHEOD010000101.1:518-12002 GCA_046261745.1 Binatia bacterium | reverse complement strand
GGATCGTAAACCGCCGCGGAAACCGGTCGTCCCGCGTCGAAAAACGCGATCGAGACGGCGAAGTGGGGCAGGCCATGGACGAAGTTGGTCGTGCCGTCGAGGGGATCCACGTACCAGCAGGGACCGGGGACGCCCGAGTGGCCCGTTGATCGCTCGTCGGCCTCTTCGGCAATGATGGTGTCGTCGGGGAAGGCCGCGTGGATGCCATCGAGGATCAGCAGCTGCGCGGCGCGATCGACGTCCGTGACGAGATCCACGGCCGACTTGTACTCGACGTTTCGGCGTCGCCCCATCGCCTCGCGGATCAGCCCGCCGGCTTCGAGGGCAAGCTTTTTGGCCAGGCGGGTCCTCTCGAGCACGCGGTGTTGTTGTCACGCGATGCGGCGACCGTCAAACTCCGCGCGCGTGAGTACGACCACCAGACAATCCATCACCGTTCGCGCGCCGGCCAAGGTGAACCTGTCGCTTCGCGTGCTCGGCCGCCGGCCCGACGGCTACCACGACCTCGACTCGCTGATGTTCGCGATTTCGCTCTACGACACGCTCCGGATCGCGGCGACTCCGGCGCGCCGACCGTCAGTGACGTGCTCCGTCAGCGGCCCGGAGCGCGTTCCCGGCGGCCCCACGAACCTGGCAGCGCGGGCTGCGTCGGCAGTCCTGGACAGGCTGGGCGCAAACGCCCGGGTCTCGGTGCGCGTCCGCAAGGAGATCCCGTTTGGCGCGGGGCTCGGAGGGGGAAGCAGCGATGCCGCCGCGGTCATCCGCTGCCTGCCGGCGCTGCTCGGTCGGCGGCTGGCGCCTCGGGATGCTCAAGCTATCGGACGCGCTCTCGGCGCGGACGTGCCGTTCTTCCTGGCGTGTCGGCCGGCGCGGGCCACCGGAATCGGCGACCGGCTGGAGCCCATTTCGCGTGTTCCGAAGGGAACGCTTCTCGTGGCCGTCTCGCCTGATCGGGTGAACACCGCGTGGGCCTATCGCCACGCGCTGGGTCGTTTGACTTCCGGCAAGTCCGCTCCTAGGGTCCGCGCTTTCCCGCGAAGCATCGACGCCGTGGAGGCGTGGTTTTTCAATGACTTCCAGCGTGGAGTCGAAGGCGCCGTGAGCTCCGTTCGGAGGGCCCGCGAGACCCTCGAAGGCCTCGGCGCACGGGCCACGGTTCTGTCCGGCAGCGGCTGCGCAATGGTCGGGATGTTTACGGACGCTGCGCACGCACGGCAGGCGGCGGCCAGCTACGACGGACCGGGCCGGGTGTTCGTGGCGAGAACGATACGGACAGTTCCCCGGCTGACGTAGCCGGCGACTGTTTCGAGTGAAGGTGCACCGCCCGACGGGCAGCTCTTCACCGGGTTATGGACAGGACGACGCGGGCAGGCAGTCGCGTCTCAAAGCTTGATGGGCGGTCGCCAAGCGGTAAGGCACCGGATTTTGGTTCCGGCATCCGAAGGTTCGAATCCTTCCCGCCCAGTGCCGACGCATCGGGATGTGTGACTTCGCAAGCACTGGCAAGACTTGGATTAGGTACGCAGGAACAGTCGAGAGCCGTTACGAATGAATTCGATCCAGGTCTTTGCGGGCAACGCCAGCATGTCGCTCGCCGACGCCATCTGCGCCCATCTCGGTGTCACGCGGGGGCGCGCGGAAATCCGGCGCTTCAGCGACGGTGAGATCTTCGTCGAGATCCACGACAACGTGCGCGGCGCCGACGTCTTCGTGGTGCAATCCACCTCCACTCCCGGCAACGACCACCTGATGGAAATGCTGCTGATGCTCGACGCGCTCAAGCGCGCGTCGGCCGGTCGCGTGACGGCGGTCATCCCGTACTACGGCTACTCGCGCCAGGACCGCAAAGTCTCCCCGCGCGTACCGATCAGCGCCAAGCTCGTCGCCGACCTCATCGTGACGGCCGGGGCCTCGCGCGTGATGACGATGGAACTGCACGCCGGGCAGATCCAGGGTTTCTTCAACGTGCCGGTGGACAACCTTTACTCGAATCCCGTGCTGCTTCCGCATATCTCGCAGGCGGTCTCCGGAATGCCGCTTGCCGTCGTGTCGCCGGACGCCGGCGGCGTGGAGCGCGCACGCGCCTACGCCAAGCGCCTCGACGCGACGCTGGCCATCATCGACAAGCGCCGCGTACGCGCCAACCAGGTCGAGGAGATGCGCATCATCGGCGACGTCACGGGCTGCGCCGCCGTCATCATCGACGACATGATCGACACGGCCGGCACTGTCTGCGCGGCTGCAACTGCAATTATTGAAGCAGGGGCCAAGCGCGTGCTGGCCTGCACCACCCACGGAGTGCTTTCGGGACCGGCGGTCGAGCGGATCGCTGCTTCGCGTCTCGACACGGTCATCACGACCGACACCATCGCACCCTGCGACGCCGTCAAGGCGTGTTCCAAGATCCGCGTCGTATCGGTCGCGCCTTTCATCGCGGAAGCGATCCGGCGAACCCATCAGGAAGAGTCCATCAGCTCGCTGTTCCAGTGAGCCAGCCAAATCCGGGAAGGCCCAGAGGATAACGTCCATGCGTAGCATCGAACTCAACGTCGTTTCGAGACAGTCCGAAGATTCCGCCCACCGTCTGCGCAAGACGGGAGCCCTGCCGGGCGTGCTTTACGGCGCCGGGGCCGACAGCGTGCGCGTGCAGGTGGATGCGCACGAGTTCGGAAAGAGCGGACTTGCCAGCCACGGCGCGCACCTCATCAAGCTGCGTTCGGCCGAGGCCTCCCTCGACCAGGGGCTTGCGCTGATCCAGGAAATCCAGGGACACCCGGTGACGGGCAAGCCCATTCACGTGGACTTCCTGCGCGTCGACGCGAACAAACCCGTCACAACGAGCGTCGCGCTGGCCTTCGTCGGCAAGGCCAAGGGCCTCATCGAGGGCGGCATCCTGCAGCCGGTTCGTCGTGAGCTCGACGTGCGCGCATTGCCGGGAAACCTGCCGGAGCAGATCGACGTGGACGTCACTTCGCTCGGGATTCACGACGCAATCCACGTGGCCGATCTCGTGCTGCCGAACGGCGTCGAGGCTATCTACCAGGACAATTTCACGATCGTGTCCGTGCTGTCGCCGACCGTCGAAGTCGTGACCGAAGCGGCAGCGGCCGAGGCCGCCGCGACCCCGGCCGCCGGGACGCCAGCCGCGAGCTGAACGTGATCGATCCTTTCGGGGGCGGGTCTGCTGGGCGGGACTTGCCTCGCGACAGCGACGGCAGCGGCTTCTGCGTCGTTGGACTCGGCAACCCGGGCGAGGAATACAGGTCCACGCGGCACAACGTCGGCTTTCAGATAGTCGATGCGGTGGCCGCCAGATGGAATGTCGACATCCGGCGCATGGAGTTCCGTGCGCTGACGGCCGAAGGAAACATCGGCCGTTCCATGGTGTTGCTGATGAAACCGCAGACTTTCATGAACGCGAGCGGCCGCGCGGTCGCCGACGCACTTTCCACCCTTGGGCTTCCGCCCGAGCGCGTCCTTGCCATATACGACGACCTCGACCTTCCCGTGGGACGCCTGCGCGTGCGCAGCGGCGGCGGCACCGGCGGTCACCGCGGCGTCGCCTCGATGATCGAGCATCTCGGCACCGGCGACTTCCCGCGCCTGCGGGTCGGGATCGGCCGTCCTCCCGAGGGCACCGCCGTCATCGACTACGTTCTCTCTCCGTTCGGCCCCGAGCAGGCCGAAGAGGCGGCGGGCATGATCCTACGCGCCGCCGATGCCGTCGAGTGCATCCTGCGCGAAGGCGTCACGCCGGCCATGCAGGCGTTCAACGGCCGCTGAGCGGCCACCCTCGCAGGACATTTCGAAGCCGTGTTGCTCCTCCTCTCCATGTACGTTGCGCCGCTCGTGGCCGTTGCCCTTTACTGGCAGGCCCAGCGTTCCGCAGAAGGCCGGGCCGCGTGGGAAACGCTGAGGGCTGCCGCCGAAGGCCACGCAGCGATGGCCAGGCCGGTCGCGGCGGCATTTCTTTTCGTGGCCGCGCTGATGACCGCAGCCCTTGGTGTTCGCGGCGGCGTCGCCTTCCTGGCGGGAGCGGTGCTCGCCGCGTTTGCCGCGGCGCTTGCCTACGCCGCGGCGGAAGGTGCCCTCGAAGGCGCGAGCGCGGCTTCGCCGGCTTCCCGCTGGAGCGAGTCTTTCGCGATTGCGCTTGCTCCTGCCGCCGTGGCCATGGGCTGCGTCGGCGCGCTGGCGTGGTTCTTCGCCGATCCGGCCGGTGTCGTCGTGCTGGCCGCGTTCGCTGCCGGCGCGTCGGCCGGCGCGCTTTGCATCGCCTTTACGATGGGCGGGGCCGAAGGCTCCAGCGGCACGACGTCAGCGCCCGTCAACGCGGCATCCACCTGTCGGTCGGTCACGATGTCGGCTACCGGTGCCCTGCACCTGCACCTGCCCGCCGTCGCGGCTGCGCTGATGGTTGCCGCCACCGCGGAACCGGAAACACTGTTGTCGCTCGGCGGCCTGCTGGCCGAAACCGAGACTCTCCGCAGCGAGCTCGTGCTGCTGCCGATCGCCATCTCCATCCTGACACCGGTGCTCGCTCTGGCGGCCGGCCCTTTCGTCTCCTCCCTTCTCGACAGGCGCGGGCTCGCGACGTTGTTCGACGTGGACCGGTTCGCGGCCGTGCTGGCCGGGATGGGGATTCTCGCCCTCGTGATGGCCAGCGGCCTGGCTTGGGTTGTCGGCGCCGCTTTCGTGGTCGGCGTCGTGGCCCGGCAGATGGCCGTCGTGGCCGACGAGATCGCGAGCCGTTCGATCGAAGGCGCAAGGCGCTCTTCGCCGTCGCTGCTTCCGGTTGCGCTGTCGGCCGGTGCGCTCGTTTGCGGTGAATACCTGGCCGGCTGGTACGGCGTCACGCTGGCGGCGCTCGGGATGACGGCAACCTTCGCTTCGGTGGCCGCATGCGCAACGGCGCGGGAACTTTCGGCCGGCCCGAACACGCCGGCGACGCCCGCCGCCGATTTCAATGCGGCCGACGCGACAGCCAGCGTGACGACCACGCTCGCGCTGCTGGTGGCCGTTGCTCCGGTGCTTGTCGCCGAAAGTGCGCGTCGCGGCGAAGCCCTGACGATGATGGCCACGGCGGCCCCGGCGCTGATGCTGGGCGTGGTGGCCGGCGCCGTTTTCGCCGCTGCCTTCTCCGATCGTTACTCGCAACCGGGCGACGAGGCGGAGACTGCCACGCGCGCTTCGCGGGCCGTCGCGATCGCCGCCGGTGCGCCTGCACTGGCGGGTGTGCTTCTCGGACCGGGCGCCGCCGTCGGCGTCGCCCTCGGGTTCATGGCCTGGGCGGCTGCATCGGCACCGCTCGCCGGCGGCGCGGGGGTTCCCACCTCGCCGCGGGAACGAATGCCACGCGCAGTGCTGCTGGCATGGGGAAGAACGATGGCGCTCGCTGCACTGGTCGGCGTGCCCATCATGAGATGACGGAATGATTTCGACAACGAAGGTAACAGAGGAAGGTAACGATCATGCGTCCATATGAAACACTGGTGGTGCTTCGCACCGACCTCGGGGAAGAAGCTGCCAAGCATCTTGCCCGATTCCAATCCGTCATCGTGAGCCAGGGCGGAACAATCGACGAGAACCGTGACTGGGGCGTGCGCGACCTTGCCTACCCGATCGGCAAGCAGCGGCAGGGCCATTTTCACCTGATCGAGTACCAGGCCGAGCCCCAGACGGTGAAGGAACTGGAGCGCAATCTTCGCATCGTCGAGGGCGTGCTCCGTTTCGTCAGTGTGCAGCAGGAGCACACCGGCCTGCCCGAACCGCGCGTTCGCGAGAACTACGATCGCCGTGACGCTCCGCTGAGCGAAATGCGTTCGCCCGAGCGTGCAGAGGAAGCGCCTGCCGGAGCAGTAGCCGAAGCAGCAGAACTGGTCGACGAAGAATTGGAAGGACTGGCGGAAGTCTCGGAAGCCGCCACGGAAGGTGAAACGGAAGACGCCACGGAGGTGCAGTCATGAGCGACATGGATGATTCGAGAGGAAGAGGCGGGGACGACAGGGCAGGGGCAGGGGCGCGCGATCGCCGGCCACGAGGCCGCTTCGGCCGTTCGCGCGGCCGCCGGCGCGTTTGCCGTTTCTGCGCGGAGAAGTCGCTGCCTCTCGACTACAAGTGGTCGGAAGTGCTCGAGACCTTCATCAGCGAGCGCGGCCGCATCGTGCCGAGCCGCACCACCGGGACTTGCGCCAAGCATCAGCGCAGCCTCACCGTGGCCATCAAGCGCGCCCGCAATGCGGCGCTGCTTCCGTACTCAGCCGGCTGAATGGGAGTTTGATCGTGGAAGTGATCCTGAGAGAAGACGTCCCGTCACTGGGAATCATCGGCGACGTGGTCAAGGTGAAGCCTGGCTACGCACGCAACTACCTTTTTCCCCAAGGGCTCGCCGTGGCGGCGGACCGCCGCAGCCTGGCCCGCCTCGAGCACGAGAAGGGCCTCATCGAGGTGAAGAAGCAGCGCGAGCGCGGAACCTACGAGCGCATGGCCGAGACGCTGAAGAAGCTGCGCCTCGAGATCGAGGCGCGTGCCGGACGCGGCGGAAAGCTGTTCGGCTCTGTCACCAACATTGACGTACATCGGCTCATCGTCGAGAAGGGCCTCGACATCGACCGCCGCCGAATCGAGCTGAAGGAACCGATCAAGGAGATCGGCGAGTTCACCGTTCTGGTGCGCGTGGGACAGGACATCGTTGCTTCGGTTCCGCTCAGCGTGAAGGCTGCTGGCGGAATGCTCGAAGGCGGGGACGAAGGCGACGGAGAAGCGTCCGAATCGTGACCGGGGGACCCCTGACGAGAGCGCAGCGCGCGATTCCTGGATTGGTTCGTCCGTGGCGCCTCAGGATCCCCCTCGGGATGATCCTTGGGGTGACTTTGGGAATCTCCCAGGGAGTCGCGCCCGCTTTCGCCGCCGACGAACCGCCGCCGGGGTTTCCGGCCGACGCGTCCGGCACGGCCAACAGTCCGGTGCCGGCCGCGTCCCGGGCCGCCGCCACCGGTCGCGTGGCGGCGGAGCCCGGTCAGACTCTCACCCGCGATAACGTCGACAAGGCCGCCGATCTCATCTCTCCGGGCGTGCTCTGGGCCGTTCACAACGGCATGGACATGAAGATCGTGCCCTACGAGAAGATACCGATTCCGGTGGCCTACCTGAGGGCCACGGAGAAGTACTCGGGTCAGGTCACGCTCGACGACAAGAACATCCTGCAGAACTGGGTGGCGGGAAAGCCGTTTCCGAACGTCGCGAGCGACGATCCGAAGGCCGCCCCCAAGATCATGTACGACTTCCTCAACACCCACTACTTCACCGACGACCTGAACCTGCACCTGGTCGACGCCGACACCGGCTCGCTGTACCTCGACGCCAACAACAACCGTCACTACGACGTCGAGCGCCACTTCGTGGCCGACTGGCTGCGCATCCTGCCGTACACCGGCCGGCTGCATCACGACCCGCTTCACGAGTTCCCGAACAACTCGGACCAGACCTTCCGAAAGTCCGGACTCTATCCGTTGATCGAGCCCTTCGACCTCAAGGGCGTTGGCGGCATCAGCTTTCGCTACCTCGATTCGCTGCGCCAGGACGACACCTGGCTCTATCTGCCTTCCCTGCGACGCGTACGGCGCCTGTCGAGCGCGCAGCGCAGTGATGCACTCTTCGGCCAGGACATCGACGTCGATTCCTACGGCGGCTACGCCGGCCAGATTCCGTGGTTCGAATGGAAGCTGATCGGCGAGAAGCCGATGCTTGCGTCCCTCCATGGCACGCGACTTCCTCCGGAACCGTGCAAGCTCGACGGCGGCATGACGTTTTGCGAGCAGTGGGAGAAGCGCCCCGGGGTGTGGATCATCGAGGGCAAGCCCAAGGTGCCCAACTACGCGTACTCGAAGCGCGTGATCTACGTGGACAAGGAATCGAACTTCATCATCTACTCCGACCTCTACGACCAGAACGACCAGCTCTGGAAGGTCGTGATGCAGAGCATCCGCACGTCGAAACGCCCGAACCCCAACGTGGCCTACGAGTACCCTGAGCTGCGCATGTTCATCTACGCGTTCAGCGTGATCGACATGCAGCTCATGCACGGCACGCGCGCGGCGATTCCGGGCCTCGCCTTCCAGGACGAGCCTGGCTGGTACATCGACATCGGCTTCGACAAGCCGCAGTCGGCCACCGAGGACTGGTTCAAGGTGGCCGGGCTGATCGGCGCCGGTCGTTAGGAACCGAGCGCGTCGCGGGGACGCAAGCGGTCCCCGGCCAGTCACCTGACCCGAATCTCGAAAGGCGGCCCCAAACCCCATGGCGGGGTTTCGGCGCGATCGCGCAGCCAATTGCGGCCAAAGTTTTGCCGGGCTTCGCAGGAGCCGCTAGACTCCGACGGCGGAGGATGTGCAGTAGCCGGATTGACCGGCCGCAGGGACCCCCGTCATCAAACGGAAGGAAGAGGAGTGGGCATGAAGAGAAATCTCGCAACAATGGTTTTCACGATGGTTCTCGCAGGGACGGCTTCGTCCGCGCTCGCCGGTGCGTACGGAGAGACGCTCGAGCCCGAGGAAGGACCGGTTCCGGTCGCAGCCGCGCCGATGGTCGTCGAAGACGAGCCGCCGGTCGGCTACTGGTACCTGGGAGCCGGGGCGCTGTTCTCGATCGAGAACTTCCGCTGCGACGCGGACAACGCGTGGGGCTACAACATTCGCGGCGGCCGCCGCATCAACGAGATGTTCGCAGTCGAGGCCGAGTGGGAGCACCCGGTCGACAAGTTCGACGACGCCAACGTCGTCGACGGGTTCGGGCGCCTCAACGGTGACTTCGACGTCTGGAACATCACCGCCAACGGCAAGTTCTATCCGATCCAGGGCCGATTTCAGCCTTATGCCCTGGTCGGCGCCGGATACGGCCAGGCCGATCTTCCGCATGATGACAACGGCGGGTTCGTCGCGCGGTTTGGCATCGGTCTCGACGTGTTGATCATGGACAACTTCGGCATTTCGTCGGAAGTCGGCTACGTGCTCGGCACGGGCGCGCTCAGCGACTACGACCAGATCCCGATCAGCCTCGGACTGTTCTACAACTTCATCTGATGGAGTGTGCGGCGACCGCCCCGAACGGGGGCGGTCGCCGCCGTTCTCGCGGGAGCGCGCCCCGTCCGGCTCGCGATCGGTGAGTCCGGTGATGAACGAAATGACCGGGACGGGTCGGTCGCGCGCGAGTTCTCACGTCCGGAATCGAGTCGTTGTGCGAGACAACTCTTCCGTGGACGCACTCTTTAGCCTATTGTCCGTCGGACACAGAGCGCCGCGCCTACGCGGACTCGACGTACCATTGAGAGAGGGACCCGGCGACTAGCGTCAGTTCGACGCGACATGCGCGCAAGACAGTGATCCAGGCGGTGCGGGCGGCCTGGCAGGGGGATCGAAAGATGAACGTTTCCGTGACCGGCGGCCATACCCTCGCGCGACGACCGGGGTTTCTGCCTGCTTTGCTGATCGCATGCATCGCGGTGGCCGGCTGGGCTTCCAGCGCCGACGCCCGCTTTACCTGCTCGACGAACCAGGACTGCGCCGCACGCGCGGCCCAGTGCGACCCGGGCCGCACTCCGTGCAACGATGGCGTCTGCAATCCCTCCGCCCCCGGCGCCGACGCGATCGGCTGCGTGCTGATCCCGAACGACTCGAAATGCGACGACGGCCTTTTCTGCAACGGCGAGTCTGTTTGCAGCCGCGACCATGGTTGCCAGGATCCGGTCGTTCCCAACTGCAACGACGGGGTGGCCTGCACGCTGGACCTTTGCGACGAGGTGGCCGACAAGTGCACGCACGTCCCGCAAAACACTTCCTGCGGCAACGGCCAGTTCTGCGACGGCAACGAGATCTGCAGTCCCACGCTCGGCTGCATCCCCGGGACGGCGCCTGCCTGTGATGACAACATCCCGTGCACGGTCGACGTCTGTAACGAGGCAACGGACAGTTGCACACGCACTCCCAACAACGCGCTTTGTTCCAACGGCCTGTTCTGCGACGGCGTCGAGACGTGCAGCCCGACGCAAGGGTGCCGGCCGGGAACCCCGCCGAACTGCAACGACAACATCGCGTGCACCGCCGACTCCTGCAACGAAGCGAAGGACGCCTGCGATCACATCGTGAGCAACGCCGTCTGCAGCAACGGGTCCTTCTGCGACGGCGTCGAGACCTGCAGCCCGACGCTGGGCTGCAGGCCCGGTACGCCCGTGAACTGCAGCGACGGCATCCCCTGCACGGCGGATTCCTGCGACGAGGTCAACGACCGGTGCAGCCGCGTGCCGAAGGATTCCAGCTGCAGCAACGGCAAGTTCTGCGACGGTGTCGAGATCTGCAGCGCAACTCAGGGCTGCCGGCCCGGCACGCCCGTGAACTGCAGCGACAACGTAACGTGCACCGTGGACGTCTGCGTCGAGGCGAACGACACTTGTTCGCACACGGCCGTGGACCTCAACTGCAACAACAACAAGTTCTGCGATGGCGTCGAGACCTGCCATCCCACGCTCGATTGCCGGCCGGGGACACCGCCGAATTGTGACGACAACGTGGCATGTACGGTCGATACCTGCGTCGAATCGAACAGAAGTTGCTCCCATCGCGAGAATCCCGCGTTCTGCAGCAACGGCCAATTCTGTGACGGCGCCGAGCGGTGCGACCCGCTGCTGGGCTGTTACTTCGGCATTCCTGCCAACTGCAGCGACGGCATCACGTGCACAATCGATATCTGCATCGAGGAGACCGACACCTGCCAGCACACCGTGAGCAATCCGCTGTGCAGTGACGGCCTCTTCTGCAACGGCACGGAAACTTGCGATCCGCAGTTCGACTGCCGGCCAGGGTCGATTCCGGACTGCAACGACGGCGTATCCTGCACGCAGGATTCCTGCTCCGACATCGCCAAGCGCTGCATCAACACCCCGAATCACGCCGTCTGTAACAACAGCCTCTTCTGCGACGGCACGGAGATCTGCAGCCCCTGGGGTTGCACCCCGGGCACGGCCCCCGACTGCAACGACGGGCTCGTGTGCACGACCGATTCTTGTGTGGAACAGAGCGACAAGTGCTTGTACCTGCTCAACGGCGGGCTGTGCGGAAACGGTGTGGTCGATCCAGCCTGCGGCGAACAATGCGACGGCAACGACGGCGAGATCTGCAACAACGAGATCGACGACGACGGCGACGGGCTGGTCGACTGCCAGGATCCCGATTGTGCGGAGGGGCAGCTTCCCACCTGCGACGAGGACTGCCAGCTCGTGCCTCCGTGCCGTCCTCTCATTCGCGATCCCGCCGTGATCTCGTGGGGCGTCTCCGAGGAGAGATCCTCGGGCCCGCGCGGTACGTTCTCCTTCCACGGAAGGATCATGTCGAACACGCCGATCGACCCGCGGACCGGTGGTTTTGTGCTGACCCTGCGCAACGCCAACGGCGAGATCTACAGCGCCAGCCTTCCGGCGTCGGTGTTCAAGACCAG
>JBHEOD010000101.1:0-508 GCA_046261745.1 Binatia bacterium | reverse complement strand
CCGCGAGCGAAAATACAACGGAGAGGTCGGCTACGGCATCCGTGTGCAGGCCTACGGCGATTTCTCGAGGGCGACGCTCGCGAGAATGACTACGCAGACCTACTTCGGTGCGGACGTCGGTTACGTGACGGCCACGTGGTCGGGCAGTATCGGCCGCTGGGTCCTCAGGCCCCGCGACTACGACGCCGAGGTTCCCTGACCCCCAAAGGACTTCTTCATTCGAGAGAGGATGCGGTCGGATCGTGCGTCTCCGGCAACGCGAGCAGTCGCTCTCGGTAGATCGACACGATCGACAGGAAGGCCGCGATGGTGGCCGGCCCGGCGAACACGCCGATGAAGCCGAAGAGCTGCAGGCCTCCGAGAATTCCGAAGAAGAGCAGCGGAGTGGAAAGCCGCGCCTGACCGCCGATCACGAGCGGCTTGACGATATTGTCCACCGCCGAGACCACGACGCCGCCCCAGATCATCAGTGCGGTTCCGCGGACGTAGTCGCCGCCGGCATAGAGCC
>JBHEOD010000100.1:389-14697 GCA_046261745.1 Binatia bacterium | reverse complement strand
GCATCGACGGGCGTCACCGGGCATTCCGGGTTGTCGCTAGCGGCGGCCGCGCGATCGCCCGGGGCTGCCGCGTCATCGCCCGAGACTGCCGCGTCATCGCCCGCGGCTGCCGGATCATCGCCCGAGACTGCCGCGTCATCGCCCGAGGCTGCCGGGGCCGCGGCGCAACGCGGCAGCGGCAACGCGGGCGAGGTCGCGCGCAGCGGACGACACCGGCGCGCTATTGCCGAACACCGGCTCCTGCAGCTCGATCGAACCCGCGTCCGCGTTCACCAGCACCTGGCAGCCCATCGGAAGCACCGCTCCGCCCGAGAGATGGCCGGCGTCGAAGCCCGACACCACCGGAATGCCGAGACGCCCGAGGATCTCGTCCGCGATAGCCATCACCTGGCCGGGCGCGTTCGGCGGATCGCAGTCGTGGAACTTGCCGAGCACCACCGCGGCGACGCCCTCGAACTTGCGCGCGTGCAGGAGGTGGGTCAGCAAACGGTCGATGCGGTAGGGCGGCTCCGCGATGTCCTCGAGGAAGAGCACGCTGCCTCGCGTGTCAATCTCGTAGGGCGTGCCGATGGTCGTCGCGATGATCGACAGGCAGCCGCCCGCAAGGCGCCCCGTCGCGCTGCCGGGCTTGCGACACTCCAGGTCCTTGCCGGCCCACCAGCCTTCTTCACCGAAAAGGAAACGGCGAAAGCGCTCGAGTTCGTCCGGGCCCAGGCGCGCGAGGTCGCTGGCGACCATCGGTCCGTGAAAACACACCAGGCCGGCTTCGCGACGCAGACGCGACAGCACGATGGTGAGGTCGCTGTAGCCAAGGAAGATCTTGGGATGGGTTGTCGCGACGGCCGGATCGAAGTGGCCGAGAAGGCGCGCCGCGCCGTAGCCGCCCCGCACTGCGATGACCGCCGCGATGTCCTCGCGCGCGAAGGCCTCGGTGAGGCAGGCTGCACGCTGGTCGTCGGAACCGGACATGTAACGAAGCGGTTGGGAAGGCACCAGGATGTCGACCTGCAGGCTCCAGGACTGGAGCACCGCAACTCCGCGGGCCATCTTCTCCGAGTCGTAGCGGGAGGCCGGCGCGACGACGGCCACGCGGTCGCCGGCAACGAGGTGGCGGGGTCGAACCTGGGCAGAAGCTTCTCTCATGATGTGACAGCGACTCCGCCCGAGCGGCGTCGCCCTCTGCTTCTATACGAAAGTCGCAGCCGCCGTCACCCCCGTCCGCAAGCGGACGGCCTGCGGCGACGAATCGGGAGTGCTCGACCGAAGCTGACCACGCCACCCGCGCTGGTCAGTGCGGAATGCAAGCTTTCATCGCGTTGCGGTGTCGACAATGGTTTTCCAAAGCCGGCCGCATTCGACGGGGAGCGAGGGCAGCTCGGATTCGACGGCGTGCTCGACGCCCTCCGCGCTTGATGCGGCGAGCAGGCGCGAGATGTCCCAGCAGTCTTGGGGAGACCCGGCATAGAGCTTCAAGAGAATGAGATCGGGAGCGGTCGCGACTGGTGCCACCATCCCTAGAATGGTTGCCGGCACTGCTCGCTCGATCGCGCGACGCTGCCAGGCTGCAGCGCCGATGACGATGTCGATGGGCTGGCTCTGGTCGTGTCGGACTCGAACCACTCCAGCCAGTGGATCGTCCGGTGCTCCCCGGCGGATTTCGACCTCGGCTCCAGTCCGTTGGAGTTGTTCCCAAGCCCGGGAGTCGAGAGATTCACGGCCGACCAGGAGGAGATCCACGTCCATGGTTGCGCGGGCGACTCCGTGAGCCGCCATTGCGGCCGCACCGATCACCGCGCACGAAAGGCCGTGGCCCTTTAGCGCGTCCAGGGTCTCCGCCAGCAGATTCACTCGCCGTCCGAAGCCGCGGCCGAAAATCGACGCCCGACCTGCTTGCCGCGCCGCAAGATGCGCCGCGCTTCGTCGGTGCTCACCTGGTGGGCCGAGGCGTACGTGTCGACGGCCTGCCCGCCCAGACGCAGGGCCAACTCGACGCGTTCGGAGGGCGTGAGGCGGAGAGTCGCTTCCAGCACCTCGCACGCGAGGTCGTCTGCGATCGATTTCATGCCGCGATGCTACCGCAAGACCCATCGCTGTCCCAATGGCTTGGAGGACTGGTCAGCCGCCGTAGCGCTCTAAGCGGGTGCCGGGAGACCAGCTCGCGAACCCGCCTACCCACGCAGGAACCGCAGGATCGACTCCGCATACATCTCGGGAGCCGTCGTCATCGCCTCGTGCGCCTGCCCGGGCAGTTCCTCGATGCGAACGTCGGGCAGGACCGCGGCCAGCGCGTCGGTCACATAGAGTTCGCGCGGACTCTCCGCGCCTGCCTGAAGCAGCACCGGCACGCGCAGGTCGCGCAGGCGCTCGGCCCGGAAGTCGTAGCGGCCGAGCGCGCGCAAGTCGCCGAGCGATGCCGGAGCATCGGCGACAATATCGTGCCACAGCGCCGTCGAGCGGAGTTCGTCCAGTTCTGCCGCCGGCACCAACAACGAGTCGCGGAAGAACGTCAGCGCGAAGCCGTCCCAGTCCCCGGCCTGTGCGAGTTGCTCGAGTGACCGCACGGCCTGCGGCGCAACGAGCCTCGGCCAGGCCGGCTCGTAGAGCACGAGCTTTCGCACCCGTGCGGGCGCAATCGCCGCGGCGGCAAGGGCCAGGTGCGCGCCGTAGGAATGGCCGAGCAGAAACGCCGGCTCGCCGATCGACTCGAGCAGTGCGACCACGTCGTGGGTCTCGTCTTCGAGCGAGTGCCCGTGGGTGGCCGTGGTTTCGCCGCGGCCGCGGCGCGCGAGCGCATGCACATGGAAATGCGGAGCGAGAAGCGGCTTCACCAGCTCCCAGTTGGTGCGATGGTCACTGAACGCCCCGTGCACCAACACCAGCGGCGGACCGCTTCCGTACTCCTCGTACGAAACCGTCACTTCGCCGGCGGCAGGAAGGCGACGCATCACGGGGCTTCTCACGCGCCGCACGCGGCGCGCAGGGGCGCCGGGCCGGTTGCCGCAGCGATCGCGGCGACGTGTTCGGCGTCGGTGCCGCAGCAGCCGCCGACAACGGTAAGGTCGTAGGCGCGGTGCAGGCCCGCCACCTCGCGCGCGAGCGTGTCCGGATTGCCGCGATCGAGCTCGGTGCTGTTGTCGAGCTCGGCGTGGCTCTTCCTCGACGAGTTGGCGCGAATGCCCCTGAAACGTCGCAGCCAGTCGGCGTTGTTGGCTCGCGCGTGCGCGAGCGTCGGCTCGACGTGAGCCGGGTGGGCGCAGTTCACCATGTAGAGCAGCGGCGCGCCGGCAGTTGCGTCCTCCACGCGACGGATCATCTCTCCGAGCGGCGTGCCGTCGGGCAGCGTGCCGTCGGTCTCGACGGTGGGTGACACGATGACGGGCAATCCCTGCTCACGCGCGGCAAGCGTGACGCCGATGGCCTCGGCCACGCTCGTCATCGTGAGCGCGCACACCAGGTCCACGCCGGCGCGCGCCAGCACCTCGATCTGGGCGCGGTGGTAGTCGCGCGCCGCCTCCGCGGTCAGCTCGCGGTCGGCCACCTGGTAGCCGTCACCGCGCGGCCCGACGTCGGCGGTGAGGATCACCTCCAGGTTGGCACCGGCCGGCCCGCCCGCCCGCCACTGCGCGACGGCTTCGCGGGTGCGCTCCACGCCGAGCTGGTTGAACCTGGCCAAGTCGATTGCCGGATAGCCGAGAGCAGCAACAAAGTCGGGATGCGCCCGCCAGAGGAGGGTGTCGAGAAGCAGGCCGTGCCCATGTGCCGCGGCAGCCGAGAAGATCGGCGCGAGGTAGTCCCGGCCGAGGCGCGCCCACGCGGGCTCGTCATCGAGAATCTCGAACGCGCAGCCTTCGCGCAGCGAGAATCCTTGCTGGAACAGCATGTAGGTCTCGGTTCCGCCGGGAGTGAGAAACGTCTTGCCGCTCTGGAGTGTCTTGGCCGGGTCGTTCATGTCGAGCTCCTTGGCGGTGGGAATCGCGCTGCCAACCGGCGCGCGGAAAGCCGTGCAACGACGGGTTTCGACCGCTCGACTCCCAAGGCGTGGGTTCCGGCCTCACGATGTGAGGCCGGGCTACAGCTGCCAATCGACCGACGTCTCGGGCTGGTAGACGCACGTGGTGCCGGTTCGCACGGCGTTGGTCAGGTGCCGTCCGAGGGTCGGATGCACGGCCGCAACCTTGCGGACGGCGCTCTTGATCCGCCAGGTGACGGTGCAGCGTGCCCTCTCCACCTGGCTGCCGATGCGGCGCGGCCGCCCGCCCAGCCCGAGCGCGCCGGTGAGCGTCTCGACGAGTTGATCGAGTTCCTCACGCGCCCGGTCGCCGCGCCCGAGGTCGCCGAGGCGCTCGGCGTCCTCGATCTCCTCCTCGAGATTGCGGATGCGCGTTCGCACCTCGCGGCGGGCGCGCTCGTCGAGTTGCGCGTCGGCGCCGGCGCCGTCGAGCGGACGCCCGGCGAGTTCGAGGCAGTGCACCTCCTGGTCGGGGCGTCCGAGCAGCACGGCGAGGTCGGCAAAACCTTTCACGTCGCCGAGACGCACCATCTCGCCGCCGAACACGACGGTCCAGACGTCGGCCTCGCGGCGGAACTCGGGGCGTTCCGGCGCATGCCGCGGCCGCGGTGTGGGTTCGCGACGCGCGCCCACGTCGGGATCCACGGCGAGCCCCGCGAGCGCCAGGCCGCGCGCGAGCGGCTCCAGGTCTTCGGGGCGACGGAAGGGGTTCACGTGTTCGACCCAGCGCAACGGTTCACCGGGCTCGGGAGCCCGGCCGAAGGTGATCTTGTCGCGGAAGCCGGCGAGCAACATCTCGACGTAACCGGCCGCGCGCGCGAGGTCGCCGGCAAGGGCTGCGGACGCTGCAAGGTAGGCCGGGATGTCGACGAACGCGCGCGGCGCCTTCGCGCCAACCTCGACGGCTTCCGCGTAACGACCGGCACCGAACAGCGACATGGTCAGCGACGGCAGGTACCACTCCGGGTGACGGGGATGAAGGCGGATCGCCTTTTGTGCCATCCCCACCGCGGTCGGTGCGCGACCGAGGTAGGTGCAGGCGAGCGCCGCGTGCGCGAGCACGTCGGCATCGTTGGGATTCAACGCGATCGCGCGCTCGACGCGATGCGCGCCACCTTCGAAATCGCGACGGAAGAGCAGTACGCGCGCCAGCACCATCTGCACGTGGGCGTCGCTGTCGTCGAGCGCCGCGGCGCGCGACGCGTGCTCGTAGGCAAGACGCTCCTTGTCGTCGAACAGCTCCCACGCCTGGCAGCTCCACTCGTTGAAGTGCGACAGCGACAGTCCGGCGTGAGCGCGCGCGCAGGATGGATCGAGTTCGAGCGCCCGCTCGAAGAACGTCCTCGCGCGGGCGTCGTCCTCGAGACTGCCGGCTCGCAGTGCGTCGAGCCCGCGCAGGCAGCAATCGTAGACATCGAGCGAGGCAAGTGGCCGGCGGCGCGCCTGCGAAAGACGCCCGTTGTCGATCTCGAGCGCGAGCGTGCTCGCGACGTGGGCCACGATGTCGTCCTGCGCGGCCAGCAGCTCGCTTGCCGAAGCGTCGAAGCGCTCCGCCCACAGGCGCCGGCCCGAGCCGGCATCGGCGAGCTGCGCCGTGATCCGCACCGCCTCGCCGAAACGCCGCACGCTGCCGCGCAGGCACAGCGTGACACCGAGGGCGGCCGCGTCGAAGGATCGATCCTCCGCAAGCGCGGAATCGGGGTGGAGAACTTCGAGCGTCGGGAATCGCGACAGCTCGGTGATCAGGTCCTCGACGAAGCCGCGCGCGAAGTACGCGTCCGACGCGTCCTCGGAGAGGCTGTCGAAGGGCAGCACGGCGATGCGCGCGGCGGCGGCGCGCAGGGCAGATTCAGGCTCGGTATCCACGGCTCATCCGGGCGCTTGAGACGCGGCACCCTACATCGTCGTGCACAACGAGACGAGCCGTTCTCCCGTCTCCCCCGCCACGCGCCGGTGCCCGGTTGCTCCCGCGCCCTTCACACACCATTGTTCGTGCCCGTGAGTTCCCTCTCCCGCGACGACATCCAGCGCCTCGCCATCTCGATCGCCACCGACTTGTGCCGGGAGGATCCTCCCGCCGTGAAGGGGGACATGGCCAAGGTGGCCGCCGCGGCCGCCAACGCGATCGCAGCCAACTTCCACCAGGAAGCGCTGATCCGGCAGGAGGCCGAGGTGGCGCTGGCCAAACTCGGGCGCCAGGGAACCGGCATCGACCCGGCCAAGCTCTTCCAGGGCCTTTGCGAACGGATCGCCAAGCAGAAGGGGTTCGTGCTGTGAGCGTGCGGCTTCGCGAAGAGAGGGTCGAATCGCTGTCCCTGGCCATCGCCAAGGCCATCGTCGATTCGGGCGTCCAGGTGCTCGACAAGGGCTCGGCCGTGCGGCGCATCGCGGCCCGCATCGGGGCCAGCCTCGGCGGAGACGCTGGCGCGCTCGACCGTGCGGTCCGCTCGCGGATCGCTTCGCTTCAGCGGCAGGTGCCCGAGGGCGGCCGGGAGTGGGAAGTCCTCTACCGCAAGTACACAGAAGAGTTGTCGCGCCGCCGCTGACGCCGGGACCCCGGACCGGCACGGGGCGAGACAGGATCGAGCGCCTGCGTCACCGGCCACGGAAATTCCGCCCCTCGTCTTTTTCTGTCGGCCGCGGGCTTTTTCACGGGGCTTTTTGTAAGTCCCTCTCTTGACACATCAGGGTCTGGCCTTACGCAGTCCCCCATCTTCCGCGTCCCTGAAGGACTCGGACAATTCCCAAACTTGGACGGTCCGCCAAGGCGGACCGCCTTTCGAGGAGGCTACGACGAAATGAACATTCGGCCACTGTACGACCGCATTCTTGTAAGGCGGGTCAAAGAAGAAGAGAAGACCGCCGGCGGGCTCTACATCCCTGATACCGCCAAGGAAAAGCCGCAGGAAGGCAAGGTCGTCGCCACCGGCGAAGGCCGCCGCGGCGACGACGGCAAGCTTCAGAAGCTCACCGTCAAGAAGGGAGACCGCATCCTGTTCGGCAAGTACTCGGGCAGCGAAGTCACCCTCGACGGCACCGAGCACCTGATCATGCGCGAGGACGACGTCCTCGGCATCCTCGAGTAACTCAGCCCTCACGCTGATTCGACCACTCCAGCAAGGCAAATCGCTCCATAGCGAACCCACCCAAGGAAGAACAAACCATGGCCAAGATTGTAAACTTCGGACAAGACACCCGTGACAAACTGTTGCGCGGCGTGAACATCCTCGCCGACGCGGTCACCGTCACCCTCGGACCACGCGGCCGTAACGTCTGCCTCGAGAAGTCCTGGGGCGCCCCCACCGTCACCAAGGACGGCGTGTCGGTCGCCAAGGAAATCGAGCTCGAAGACAAGTTCGAGAACATGGGCGCGCAGATGGTGAAGGAAGTTGCTTCGAAGACTTCCGACGTCGCCGGCGACGGCACCACCACTGCCACCGTGCTCGCGCGCGCCATCTTCAACGAAGGCGCCAAGATGGTTGCGGCCGGCCACGACCCGATGTCGCTCAAGCGCGGCATCGACAAGGCCGTCGAGGCCGTCAACGCCGAGCTCAAGAAGCTCTCCAAGCCCACCAAGACCCAGGAAGAGATCGCGCAGGTGGGAACCATCTCCGCGAACTCCGACCGTGCCATCGGCGACATCATCGCCGAGGCCATGGGCAAGGTCGGCAAGGAAGGCGTCATCACCGTCGAGGAGAACAAGGCCCTGGAGACGACGCTCGACGTCGTCGAGGGCATGCAGTTCGACCGTGGCTACCTGTCGCCTTACTTCGTCACCGATCCCGACCGCATGGTGGCCAAGCTCGACGACGTGCTGATCCTCATCAACGAGAAGAAGATCTCGAACATGAAGGAGATGCTGCCGGTGCTCGAGGCCATCGCGAAGGCCGGACGTCCGCTGCTGATCATCGCCGAGGACATCGAAGGCGAGGCGCTGGCGACCCTGGTCGTCAACAAGATCCGCGGCACCCTCAATGTTGCGGCCGTCAAGGCCCCGGGCTTCGGCGACCGCAGGAAGGAAATGCTCAAGGACATCGCCGTCCTCACCGGCGGCAAGGTCATCTCCGAGGAGCTCGGCCTCAAGCTCGAGAACGTCACGATGGCGGATCTCGGCAAGGCCAAGCGACTCACGGTGGACAAGGACAACACCACGATCGTCGACGGCGCCGGCAAGAAGGCCGACATCGACGGCCGCATCTCCACGATCCGCAAGCAGATCGAAGAGACCACCAGCGACTACGACCGCGAGAAGCTCCAGGAACGCCTGGCCAAGCTCGTCGGCGGCGTTGCGGTAATCAAGGTCGGCGCGGCGACGGAAGTCGAGATGAAGGAGCGCAAGGCCCGCGTCGAAGACGCGCTGCACGCCACGCGCGCCGCGGTCGAAGAGGGCATCGTGCCGGGCGGCGGCGTCGCCCTCGTGCGTTGCCAGAGCGTGCTCGAGACGCTCAAGGGCGCGACCGACGAGGAGAACATCGGCATCCGCATCCTCGCCCGTTCGATCGAGGAGCCCACGCGCTGGATCGCCCGCAACGCGGGCGCCGAGCCTTCGATCGTCATCGACCGCATCCGCGGCGGCAAGGGAGCCTACGGCTTCAACGCAGCCACGGGCGTGTACGAAGACCTCATCAAGGCCGGCATCGTGGATCCCACCAAGGTCGTGCGCACGGCGCTGCAGAATGCATCGTCGGTCGCGGGCCTGATGCTCACCACCGAAGCGGCAGTCGTCGAGAAGCCCAAGGAAGACAAGGGCGGCGGCGGCGGTCACCCCGGCGGCGGCATGGGCGGCATGGAAGGGATGATGTAGTTCGACAAATCCGGGACAGGTACGGATTTCTTTGGAACCCGTACCTGTCCCGGATTTCGACCCTTCACTGGTTCGGAACGAAAACGGCCCGTTGCTCCCTGGAGCGGCGGGCCGTTTTCGTTGGAATGGGATCGAGGCAGTCGGCGCCGAAGGCACCAGCGAGTGCTGCTCGCGCTCAGCGGTTCTCGCCGCAGACCTTCTTCGCGCTCATCGCGTGGACGCGGGTAAGCCGAACCTCCACCTCCACAACCTTGCGCTCGCGACCGCTCTGCGAGGGCCGCGCCGCACGCAGGCTACCCTCTACCTCCGTGGCGCGCCCGTAAAGAATCGCCACGGCGCCGTCGCTGTTCCACGTCGTGAACGATACGCGATCGTTGCCGGCGATGTCGCGGCGCCGCACGGCCTCTTCGTAGACCAACACACGCAACGTCACGCCGTCGAGTACGGCGTGAACCGGCGCCGTATGCGGCTGCCCGCCGGGGCCAACCGTCGTCATCGCCACCAACCGGACGTCTTTCCAGAATTCGAAAAGCTCGGCGCCGCTCATGCGGCGAGGTGCGAAGGCGACCGAATCAGCCAGGGCGGGTCCGGCCGCGGCAGAGCTGGCTACGAGAAGGGCGTCGAGACCGGCCCGGCCTTCGTTCGTTTCCAATGTTTTCATGCGCTGCCGTTAGCACGATTGCGCCGGCGACGCAGCGGCGGCGCTCCGGCATGGCACGGCCGGGATCGTTGTGCCGTGTGGACCTCCTTCTTCGGCAACATGAGCGCAGGCAGATTGTTGTACAGGGGGCACTGTGCGACGTTGCGCGTCCGGCATGGATACCGCTTCGTTCCAGGCTCCGTGGACGCCCGGAGAGCGCTTCCGGTCGGTGGAACTGCTGGGCGGCGGGAGCCACGCTCTGGTCTATCGGGCCTACGATCGGCACCTGGATCTCACGGTGGCGCTCAAGCGCATCGGTGATCTCTCCGCGAACTCCATCGTCCAGCTGAAAGCCGAGTTTCGCGCGGTCGCAGCCCTGAGTCACCCGAATCTGGTCAGCCTCCACGAGCTTTTCGTGGAGGACGGCGTCGCGTTCTTTTCCATGGAGCTTGTCGACGGGATCGAATTCCCCGCAGGAGAAAGGGAATCGCGCGGCGTCGACGCTGCGCGTGTCGCGAACCTCGCCGGTCAGCTCTGCAACGCCCTGGCCGCAATCCACGCGGCCGGGCTCGTTCATCGCGACATCAAGCCGGGCAACATCCTGATCCGCCCCGACGGTGGATTGGTGCTGCTCGACTTCGGTTTCGCCCGCGACGAACGGGCCGTTCCGGCGACTCCACGCGTAGCCGAGCGTCTTGTGGGAACCTACGCGTACATGGCTCCGGAGCAGTTCGCCGGCGCCATCGCGACGACGGCGAGCGACATGTACGCCGTTGGAGTCCTGCTTCACGAGGCGTTGACCGGCGAGCTGCCGGCTCCTTTCCTGGGTGACGTCGACAGGAACGAAACGACGGCGTTGCTGCCGCGGGACGTGCCGGAGCCTCTTCGATCGCTGATTGCTTCGTTATTGTCGATCGAAGCCGCTGCGCGTCCGTCGGCTCTCGAGGTCGTCCGCGTGCTCGCGGGTGGAATGGCGGCTTCGGCAGGCGACGCGGCCGGCGAGCCCCCGTTCGTCGGACGCGAGCAGGAAAAACTCGCGCTGCTGCACGCGCTTCGGTCGGCAACCACCGGTGCGATGATCGAAGTGCTCGGGCGAAGTGGTGTAGGCAAGACCGAGTTCGTGCGGCGGACGCTGTCGGGCCTCGCGACTGCCGATACCATCGTGCTGCGCTCGCGCTGCCATCGCAGCGAATCCGTTCCATTCCAGGCGCTCGACGCAATCGTGGACGACCTCGGGATCGCACTCCTGCAGCTGCAAACCCGTGAACCCGAGTCTTTCCTCGTATCCGATGCCGCTGCGGCTTCGGTGCTCTTTCCGTCGTTGGCGAGATTGCCGGCCGTTAGCAGGCCCATGCCCGGTACGACCGGCGACCCCATCGAGCAGCGCCGCGAGGCCGTCGGAGCCCTGCGACGGTTGCTGTGCGCCGTGGCCCGCAATCACCGGCTTATCGCGTGGATCGACGATGCGCAGTGGGCAGATGCCGACAGCATCGGTCTCCTCAACGACATCTCCGGTGTCGCCGGTGCACCTCCCATCCGTTGGGTGCTGTCAACGCGGACGCCGAATGGTCGGTCCAGTGCTTTCGGCGATGCGTACGCCAGCCTGTCGCAGAACGCCGAAACGCCTCGCTATCAGAAGATGCAGCTCGAGCCGTTGCCGCCCGAAGAAGCCACGATGCTCGTCCGGGCTCTTGCGGCGGGGCGCGGGCTTTCCCACGGGGCGATTGCGGAGATCGTACGGGCGTCCGCCGGCAACCCGATGGTGCTGGCCAGTCTGGCGTCGCTCGAGGACGAGGTCGACGAAGGAATGATGGCGGGAGGGTTTTCCTTCGCGCTCGCGCGAACCACGGCCGACCTTGCCGTTGGAGAACAGCGACTGCTCGAGTTGATCGCCCTCTCGCAGCAACCGACCGAGCTCTCGCTGCTGTTCGAAGCCGCCGGCGTCGGAAATGCCGGCGTTCTCGCGATTCGCAAGCTCGAAAGCCGCCGGCTGGTGCGAACCGCGCCGCACGGTGAACACGTCCTCGTCGACAGCTACCACGACCAGGTGCCCGAAACGCTGCTTGCCGCAATTGCGCGCGAGAGGGCGAGTGACGGACACGGGCGGCTCGCGCGAGCGCACGAGAAGCGGGCATCGGATCCTGCCGTGCTCTGCCACCATTTCCACGGTGCCGGCGAACTGCGCGTGGCCGCGACATGGGCCGAGCGGGCCGGGGTGCAGGCCAACGACACGCTCGCGTTCGCCCGTGCTGCCGAATTCTTTCGCGCCGCGCGCACGTGGGATGACCGGGCCGGACCCGAGCGAGTTTCCGGACTGCTGCAGCAGGAGGCCGAGGCGCTAGCCAACTCAGGATCCCTGGCCGCTGCCGGCGAGCGCTACCTGGAGTGCTCGCGCTACAACGACGGCGGCGCGGCGCTCGAGCTGCGGCGGCGCGCGATCGAATCGCTGCTGGCGGGCGGACGCGTGGACGACGCCATCCAGCAGTTGCGTCGTCTTCTCGCCGAGCTCGGGCTGTCGTATCCGCGTACCGAGCTGTCGGCGCTTCTCGGGGCGGTGGGTGCGCTCGTCCGGTATCTGCTGCGACCTGGGCGAGTGACACTCTCGACGGCCGACCCGCTCGAGTTGCTGCGCATCGATACGTGCTATTCCGCCGGCCGACGTCTCGCCGATATCGATCCGGCACGCGGATCCTACCTTCTCGCCACGTCGCTCTCGCGATCCCTTCGAAGCGGCGATCCCGAGCGCCTCGTGCGCAGCCTGTGTACCGCGGGCGGGGCGCTCGGCGCCGTCGCCGGCAGGACGATCAACCGGATCGGCGATCGGATGATGTCGGATGCCAGGCGCATTTCGGAGGAGCTTCCGGTGGAAGAGCTTGCCGGCATGATCGACGTTGCCTATGGCGAGGTCCACATGCTGGGCGGTCGCTGGAGCGAAGCTCTCACGCAAAGCCGCGCCGGTGTCAGCCGCCTGCAGCGAAAACCGGGCTACGTGTTCGAGTGCAACGTCGGCCGCAGCGTCATCCTGCGTGCCCTCGAGGAACTGGGCCAGGTTTGCGACGAACACGCCGAAGGCCGCGCTTTCCTTGAAGACGCCGCGGCCCACCACAACAACTACGCCGGGATCCGCGCGGCGCAGCATCTTACCGTTGCGTGTCTCGCGCTGGGACGCAGCGAGGAGGCGCGCTCGTACCTGCGTGTCGGATTCGATCGCTGGATGGATGGTGCGTTCCAGATGCAGCACCTCTACGCAGCACGAAACGAGGCTCTCTGTGACCTGTACGACGGCGATCCGGAACACGGCATGCAGGTTCTCGACGCGATCGACGCGCGATATCGCAGGTCGGTGCTGCGACGGGTGCCGCTCATCCGCATCGACATGGACTGGTTGCGCGGTCAGCTCGCACTGGCGATTGCGGCGCAGAGCCGGCAGCACTCGCTGGTTCGCGAGGCTGTTCGAGCATCGAGGAAGCTGGAGCGGGAGCGACGTAGCGACGCCTCGGTGCGGGCTGCCTGTCTACGCGCCGGAATCGCGTCCTGCGGTGGCGAAGGAGATTGCGAGCTGTGGCTCGAACAGGTCGAGATCGGGGCGGCCCGACTTTCGATGGACCTTCTTGCTGCGGCGGCGGCCCTGCTCCGGCACCGTCTGGGCGGGAACTCCGCTCTCCGGTCAGCCGCGAATGCCGCGCTCGTCAGCGCGGGAGTCGGTGACGTCGGTCGTTACGTCTCAACTCTTGTTCCGGGACGGTTCGCCGGCAGACACGAACGATAGCGGCGCAGAAGGCAGGTAGGCCCTCGCGCGGCGTGCGCAGCGATGCGACGGACGCCTTTCCTGACACGTCCCTCTTCGCGTGACCGGATGCCCGTCGCGTTTCGAACTAGATTGTCCTTTGAAGAGAAAGCCCCGCTTTCCTCTCTCCGACCAGTTCGGCGCCCCACGAGCGGAGTCGCTCGAAGCCGAGCAGGAACACTCCGACGGCCGCCACCGCCGCGATCAGGCCGCCCACCCCGAGTGCCGCGCGCTCGGTGTGGCACGTCCAGAAGAACTGACCCACGCAGAGCACGGCAACGAACAGAAGCGTGGGCTTGCGCCCGATGAGGTTGACGACAAAGACGCCCAGCGGCGCGCCGAGGGCGACCACGGGTGCGGCGGCGAGCCAGTTCTCGTAAACGCCCGGCTGCATTCCGGTGCTGAGGTTCTTGATCGCAACGCCGAGCACGGAAGTGAAAGCCATGATGACGACAGAAGTGGGGATCGCGATCTTCAGATCCGCGCGACACAGCAGGACCAGCATTGCATAAAGCACCATGTCGATGCCGACTCCCGTCACGGCCGCGACGGTGGCACCGGAGAACACGCCCACCGCGAGACCGACACGGAAGTCCCAGCGTTCGTCGAACTCGGTCATGCCGTTGTGAGAGGCAATCTCGTCGATGCGGTAGAGGTGCAACACGCCGAAGCTGGCCCAGACCACCGCAAAGGCGAGTTTGATCCACAACTCGGGGACGTACGGCGCGATCGCGAAGATGCCGACGGGCAGACCGGCAATGCAGCCGACCATCGCGCCTTGAAGCATCGACCACGCCAGCGGCTGGCGGCGGCTGAGAATGAAAATGCTGGCGCTCGTCATGCCGATCGATTGCACGGCAAAGCTGAAATCGCGGCCCAGGCTGGCCGGCAAGCCGAACAGTAACACGAGGATCGGGAACCCCACCGTGCCGCCACCCATCGGGGTGGAACCGGCCACATAGCTACCCATCGCCATCGCGAGCGCGATGGGCCAGTGCGAGGTGACGTCGCTCCAGCGGTCCTCACCGAACTCCAGCCAAGCCCAGACGGAATAGAATCCCGCGAGCC
>JBHEOD010000100.1:0-379 GCA_046261745.1 Binatia bacterium | reverse complement strand
TGTCGCCGCCAAAGCCGGATTTCTCCGAACTGGTGCGAGCCGGTTGCGAGGACTACGTCCTCAAGGGCATCGGCCTGCCCGCGGCCGCCTACATCTTTCACGCCGTCAAGCTGGCGCTCTACGTGCTGGCGTGGATGTACTTCTGCAGCTTCACTCCGGGCCTCGGGTCGCCTTGGGACATCGGCTCGTGGTGGACCGAGGGGATCGCATTCCAGAAGGCCTTCCTTTGGGCTTGCCTGGTCGAGGTGCTCGGCTTCGGCTGCATGAGCGGACCTCTCGGTTTCCGCATCGTTCCGCCGTTCACGGCCTTCCTTCACTTCCTTCGGCCGGGAACGACCAAGCTGGCGCCGTTTCCGAACCTGCCGCTTTTCGGCGGAAC
>JBHEOD010000010.1:34035-46655 GCA_046261745.1 Binatia bacterium | reverse complement strand
CCGGAGTTCAACGCCGCAGATGGGCCGCTATGCGCGTCCCGCCCCAAGTACATGCGCGGGGCGCGCAGAGTGGCCCAGCTGCAAGGCGGGCGTCCGGGTAGAGAGCGGAAGCGTACTTCCCGTACGCTGAAGCGAACGACCGGGCGACCAACGCCGCAGATGGGCCGCTATGCGCGTCCCGCCCATCTTCAAGCCGACCTATTCGATAGTGGTGGTAGCCACAGACTTGGCGCTGGCGGCGAGGACTAGATTCCCGCCCGCGCGCTCGGCGGCGGCGTAGGCCGCCTCCACCTTCTTCACCTCATCGCCGAACTTCGCGGCAGACGCACCCGAGAGCGAGCGCGAACGAGGCGCTGCGGCACTCAGCGGATCGATGTACTTGTCGTTCTTGTACATCACGAAGTGAAGATGGGGACCGGTGGCAAGGCCGGTCGAGCCGACATAACCGATCACGTCGCCCTTGCGCACGCTGGAGCCCGGGCGAAGGCCCGAGGCGATGCGCGAAAGGTGGCCGTAGCCGGATTCGAAGACGTCGTCGTGGCGGATCTGGACGTAGCGGCCGTTGCCGCCGTGCCAGGCCGCCATCTCCACCTTGCCGTCGCCGACGGCGCGCACCGGCGTGCCGGTGGGCGCGGCGAAATCGACGCCATAGTGAGGACGCGTGCGGTTGAGGACGGGATGGAGCCGCGCGTGGGTGAAGCCCGAACTGATGCGCGTGAAGGAAACCGGGAAGCGAAGGTAGTAGCGGCCGAGGACATGGCCCTTGCTCGTGTAGAAACTGCCCGTTTTCTCGCCGGGCTCCTGGAACCAGATGCCTTCGTGCAGCTTGCCGCCGGCTTCGACGATGCGAACCGAGAGGAGCTGGCCGGGCAGCGTGCCTGCGCCGTCCGGGTTGCGCAGTTCCTCGAACTGGATGTTGAACTTGGCGCCCGGCCTCAGCTTCGCGAAGTCCAGATCCCAGCCGAGCACTTCGGCGACTTCCGCGATGGTCTCGTCCGGGACGTCCGCGCGTGCGGCACTGGCGTAGAAGCTGCTGTCGATCACGCCCTCGACCACGCGACGCACGCGACCAAACTCAACGGACTCGCGGGTGGCAACCACCTCGCCGTCCTTGCGGCGCGCGACGAGATAGGTGGCGACGTCGATGTCCATGCGCATCGACACGAGGTCGGCCGTGGCCACGTCGACGCGCATCTGGAGTTTCTGCCCGTCGCGAATCTGGCTGAGTGCGTAAATACGGCTGGCGGCCTTGATCCAGGCGGCGGCGTTGTTGTTGCTGACGCCGTTTTCGCTGAGCACTTCCGCGAACGTCTCGCCGGTCATGAAACGGTGGTCGACATCACGGAACTCCGGGATATCGGCCAGCGAGGTGGGCAGGTTGATCGGCTGCGAGGTGAGCGAGGCGACTTCGCGGCTGGCGGCCTGCGGCTCGGGCGGAGGCGCCGGGAGCGTGCGGGTCTGGGAGAGGACGGGGTCGGAGGCGGTGAGGCGGGGGAGGAGGATGCTCGGGATGGGAACGGAGGCGGTGACGAGGGAGTCGGGGTTGATGAACCCGGATTGCGAAGGTCTCGTGTCGGTCGTCATCCGGAATCCGGCAAACGACACCATGCTCACTACGAGCCCCAGCACCACGAGGCGCCCAGGGCCCAGGTCGCCCTTCGGCGGTTGTCCCAGCGTTCCCACCATCATCTTCCACACCCCACGCCGGACATTGGCCGAAGCGGCCGCACGTCCATGAAACCTGTTAGGAGCAAGTTCAAATTACGTTGCCTACCTGTTTGAAGCCTGTCAACGCTGACGCCTGTGTCACAAACCGTCTCGCGGGATCCTTCCGGCGTTGCCCGGTCGGCCTGCATAGCTACTGTGGCTTGCGTTCGAAGGGGCCGTGGCCCCACTTTCGTCCCCTGGGCCCCGCGCCCTTCATCGAATGAGAAGCAGGCTAGCCGCACTGGACGTGGGAGACAAACGGATTGGCGTCGCCGTCAGCGACGGATTGCGCCTGACCGCCCAACCTCTTGGAACCGTCGAGCGCCGGTCCCTGGCCGCCGACTGCGCGGCCATCCAGCTCATGCTCGAGACCTACGAAATCGAAAAAGTCATTGCAGGGCTTCCACTTAACCCTCGAGGCGAGGAAGGCGAGCAGGCCGACCGGGTGCGTCATTTCTGCGCACGGTTCGAGAAGGAGACCGGGCGGCAGGTCGAATTCCAGGACGAAAGGCTCACCACGGCCCAGGGCGATCGGATGCTCATCGACAGCGGCATGCGGAGAAAACGCCGCAGGGAAGTGCGCGATCGGGTGGCAGCCGCCCTCATTCTCCAGTCTTGGCTCGACTCGCAGCCCGGGTCGTGACGGCCTTGGCGCCGCGTCCCTCGGTGACCCGCGTCTCAATGCATCTCTCCATATGAAGCGTCGCATTCTTCTTGTCCTCGCCCTCGTAGTGCTCGCAGGTTTGGTGACAGCTGTCACTGTCATCGCTGTCATAAGAGGAGAGATCGATCGCACCATCGACGTGCCGGGCACGACGATGGTCGAGGTTTCCCCGGGTCAGAGCCTCCACCTGGTGGCGGCGCGGCTTCGCGAGGCGGGCCTGATCGGCAGCGAGCGCGTCTTCCTCACAGCCGCCTGGTGGAAGGGCGTGGACCGGGCCATCAAGCACGGCCGCCACGAATTCCACGGAAATGTGAGCCTCGCTACTATCCTCGAGGAACTCTCGCGCGCACCCCGGCCGATCCTGCGAGTGACGATCCCCGAGGGCCTGACGCTTCGCGAGATCGGAACCCTTCTCGAATTCTCCGGAGCCGTCTCGGCCGAAAGCTACGCCGCCGTGGCCTGCTCGGAGGAATTCCGTCGCCTGGTCGACGCGCCGCCCGAAGCCCAGTGCGCCGAGGGCTACCTCTTTCCCGACACGTACGACCTGGTGCCGGGGATGTCGCCGGGGAAGGTTGTCGATCTTCAGGCCAGGCGCTTCCGCGATGTCGTCGACCCGCTGCTGGCCGAAGCCGGGCCCGAGGCCGCCCCCGAGCTGAACACTGCGCCCGATGGGCGCGTCGGCCGGCTGCTGACGCTCGCTTCCATCGTCGAGAAGGAAACCGGCCAGGCGGCCGAACGGCCGCGCATCGCGTCGGTGTTCTACAACCGGCTGCGAATCGGAATGCCGCTGCAGACCGATCCGACCGTAATCTATGGAGTGATCGACTCGGGCATGCCGTGGGACGGCAACCTCACCCGCGTTCACTTGAAGACGCCGACGCCCTACAACACCTATACGAGGAAGGGCCTGCCGCCCGCCCCCATCTGCAACCCGGGGCGCGCGTCTCTCGAGGCTGTGCTCCGGCCTGCCACAGGCTCCGACCTCTACTTCGTCGCACGCGGTGACGGCTCCCACGAGTTCAGTCGCAACCTGACGGATCACAATCGTGCGGTGCGCCGATATCAATTGCGCTGAACGGTTGAGCTTCGCTACATTTTCGCCTAGCTTGGTCCCGCGTCGGGCGCTCGCCCGGCAAAACCTTGCCGCGGCACTCAGGCCCGGCCCGAAACGGGAGATTCCAGCGATGGCCACACTCACGAAGCGTCAAAAAGAGATTCTCGACTACATCGAGCAGAGCATTGCGAAGAACGGCTATGCTCCCACGCTCGAAGAAATCGGCGAGCGTTTCGAGCTTCGTTCGATGGCCACCGTCCACAAGCACCTGTCCAACCTCGAGACGAAAGGCCTGATCCGCCGAAAGTGGAATCACAGCCGCGCCATCGAAGTCACCGACGACCGCCGCAAGGCCACCGCCGTCAGCATTCCGCTGCTCGGGCTCGTCGCCGCCGGACATCCCATCGAAGCCATCGAGGGCAACGACACGATCGAAGTTCCCGCCAGCCTGTTGCGCAAGCGCGACAGCTACGCACTGCGCGTCGCCGGCGACTCGATGATGGACGAGGGCATCCTCGACGGCGACATCATCCTGGTGGAAGACAGGCCCGAGCCGCGTAGCGGCGAAGTGGTCGTCGCAATGGTCGACGGAGAAGCCACCGTCAAGCGCTTCTACCGCGAAAAGAACGGCAGCGTGCGGCTGCAACCGTCCAACACCGCCTTCAAGCCCATCATGGTCGCGGACGGCAACCTGCAGATTCGCGGTGCCGTGGTAGGGTTGGTTCGGCGTTATCACTGAGACAGCGGTCGCGCCGGCCCGACCATGCGCGAACCCTTCTCCGTCTACGTTCACCTTCCCTACTGCGCCAAGCGCTGTCCGTACTGCGACTTCAACACCTACGTCGTTCACTCCATTCCGGAAGAACGATACGTCGCGGCCCTGGTGCGTGAAGCCGCCTTTGCGGCTTCGACCGAGACCTGGTCGGGCCGCCGCGTTTCGACGGTGTTCTTCGGCGGCGGCACGCCGTCACTGTTCTCGCCGCCGAGCGTCGCGCGCATCCTCCAGACCTTCGACCGGCTCTGGGGCATGGCGCCGGACCCCGAGATCACGCTCGAGGCCAATCCTGGGTCCCTCGAAGGCGGCGGCGAAGAGAAGCTGCGCGGATTTCGCGCAGCAGGCCTGACGCGCCTCAGCTTCGGCGCGCAGTCCTTCAATGCAAAGCACCTGGCTACGCTCGGTCGCATTCACAGCGCAAAGGAAACGCGAGGGGCGTTCGAGGCCGCGCGCCGTGCCGGTTTCGACAATGTCTCGTGCGACCTCATCTACGGCGTGCCCGGGCAGACGCTGGCCGAGTGGGAGGCCGACCTGGACACGGCCATCGACCTCGGCACCGAACACGTGTCCGCCTACTGCCTCACCTATGAGGACGGAACGCCGATGACGGGCATGAAGAAGGCAGGCCTCGTCACGGCCGCCGACGACGAAACCGAACTCGCGATGTTCCGTCGTGCGCGCGAGTTGTTCGCCGCCGCCGGCCTGCGCCACTACGAGGTTTCCAACTACGCGCGGCCGGGTCGCGAGAGCCGGCACAACCTCGCGTACTGGACATGGCGCGACTACCTCGGCCTCGGCGCCGGCGCGCACGGTTTCGCGGCAGCCGAACGCAAGGCAGCCGCGCCTCCCGACGCCGGTTCCGACGTCGCCGCCGGCAATGCCGCGGCCGCATGGGGCCGCCGCTACGCGAACATCCGGCTGCCCGAACTCTACATGTCGGCATCCGAAGGGAAGTGGCACGCCAGCGAAGAGGCGCTGTCGCGCGAGATGGCCATGGCCGAGTACCTGATGGTGGGGCTGCGACTCGCCGACGGCGTTGACTCGCATGAGTTCGACCGCCTGTTCGGAACGCCGCTCGGGCAGGCCGCCCCCAGGCTTGAGGAGTTCCTCGCCGGTGGCTTGCTTCACCGCGACGGACCGGTCGTCACGCTGAGCGAACGCGGCCTGCAAATCGCCGACACGGTGATCGCCCGCCTCGCTGCCGGATAGCGGGACCAGAAGGCGTCCGCGCCCGGGGGAGGAAACCCCATCGCTGCGATAGTCAGTGACAGCGCCCCGCAAAGCGCGTATGCACCTGACCTCAGGCTGGCCGGATGCTCCCCGTCATCTTCCTCATCGCCGCGGCCGTGCTGTGGGCTTCGGTCTTTGGCTACGTCGCCATTCTGGTGGCCGCGGCTGCGCGCCGGTGGCTGCGGCAACGCCGGCTCGACAGGCCGGCCCCTTCGGACGAGCTTCCGCCCATCGCGGTGGTGGTGCCAGTTCGCAACGAGGAACAACTGCTACCGGCCAAGCTCGCCGACCTGCGGCGTACCGCCTACCCCACCGATCGCCTGTCCGTCATCGTCGTGGACGGCGGCTCCAGCGACGCCACCGTCGCGCTCGCCGAGGCGGAGCGCGACCGGGGCGCCGCCCTTTCGATCGTGCGCGTGGACAACGCGCGTTGCCGCGCTACGCAACTCAACGCGGTGCTCGGAGCGCTGCCGCAGCCGATCCTCGTGATCACCGACGTGGACGCCGAGCTCGATCCCGACTGCATCCCGGCCCTGGTCCAGGTGTTGCTCGCGGACTCCCGCATCGACGTCGTCGGTGCGCGCGTCGAACCGGCCACGCGTCTGCTCGAGGAACGCATCCACTGGTGGCTGCTGAACTCGCTGTGGTGGCTGGAAGGCGAAGCACTCGGCAACGGACAGGTCTCCGGCGTTTGCTACGCACTGCGCTCGAGCGCGGTCGCCGTGCTGCCGCCCGACTGCACGGCCGACGATATTCGATTCGCTCTGCTCGCGAGTGCGCGCGGGCGGGAAGTGCGTCTTTGTCGCGGCGCCCTCGCCACCGAGTTGCGCGTGCCGACGACGGCGCGCGAGTTCGTGACGTTCCGGCGCCGCCGCGGCACCGGCTACCTGCGCGAGCTGCGCCGCACGCGGCCCACCGCCGCGCCGCTGCGATGGCACCTCGTGCAGGCGCTTCGCCTCTATCATTTCTTCGTGATGCCCGTCCTGGCCGCCGCTGTCGCGGGCGCCGCGGTGCTGCTGCTGGCCACGCCGCACTGGCCCTGGCCGCTCCTTGCTGGCATGGCGTTCGCTGTTCCCGCAGCCGTCGCCCTGTTCGCGTCGAAGACTCTCGGCGAGGGCCGCCGCTGGCAGCTCGGGCTGGCCGCCGGCCGGCTGGCCGGACTGACCTGGTTCTCAATGCTCGCGCTGCCGCGCGCGGCAACTTCGCGACTCGTCAAGGGAGATCACTGATGGGTGCCACGTCGCCAGACTCCCGCGCACGCCGCGCGGCAACTTCACGCCTCGCCAAGGGAGATCAATGATGCTGTCCCGACGACACATGCGCTTCGCAGCCCGCTACGCCGCGCATCGTTTCCGCGCACTCCACCCGTTCGAAGTGCAGGCCTCCCTGCTCAACGCATGCAACCTGCGCTGCGCATACTGCCGCTGTCCGGACGTGAAGATCGAGATGATGACGACCGAGCAGTGGGTAAAAACGGTCGAGGGGCTCGGCTCGCACGGAACCATGCGCATCAAATACCAGGGCGGCGAGCCGACGATGCGTGCTGACTTCCGCACGATCTGCGCGGCGTCGCAGGCCGCCGGAATCCTCACGGCTGTCGTGACCAACGGGCAGCAGTTCGCCGCCAAACCCGACCTCCTCGATCACCTCGACGAGATCGTCTTCAGCCTCGATTCGGCGACTCCCGAGCACAACGACCGGATGCGCGGCGCCGGCGTCCACGCGGGCGTGGTCGAGGCCATCGGGCTTGCGCGCGAGCGCGGCATCAACCTGTTCATCAACATGGTCGTCACCCGGGACAACCTGGGCGAGATCGAACCGATGCTCGACTTCTGCGAAGCAGGCGGCATCGGCTTGCACGTGCAGCCGGCGGTGGCCGGCCGCAAGTACTACGACGATGCCGTGCGCGAGTTCGCGCTCGACGACGCCCAGATCCGCACGATGCACGCCCGCCTCGGCGAGTGGAAGCGCCAGGGACGCCCGCTGATGTTCGCAGCGGTCACCTACGAGAACGTGCTCAACTGGAGCGACTTCACGGAGATCTCCAGGCGGATGCCGGGCGAGTCCACGTGCATGGCCGGGAAGTTTTACGTGCACATCGAACCCAACGGCGACGTGCACCCCTGCAACCAGCACGATTCCGTCTTCGAGCCGAAGAACATCGTTCGCGACGGTCTTGACGCGGCGCTGGCCCACACGCAACAACACGATTGCGGCGACTGCTTCAGCGTCTACCTGAACGAGCGCAAGGCGGTGTTCGGAATGCGTCCGATCGCGTTGTGGGAAATGGCGCGCCGCGGCTGAACGACCATGAACGATGCAGTTGCGGGTCCTGACCGCCCGCCTGCGCGGCAAGGCGACTGTGGTGAGCGCGAACGTCTTGGGCACGCAACGGCGGCACCTGACGCGGTTCGCGTAATCGCTACGTGCTCGCTACGCGCCGCGATCTCCCTGCTGCCATGAAGTCCACTCCTCCTTCAACGACCGCAGCAACGACGTGCCGCAGCGCCAACCCCTCCCGTCGCAAGCGGCAGCAGAAGGCGCCGCCCGCAGCTGCGGATGCCGAGCCGCCGCCGCATGGCGAGGCGCCCGCGCAATCGCCGCCGCGTTCGGGCCCCCGGCTGCACGCGCTCGCGGCGTCGGCCCTGCTGCTGGTCTATCTCGCGGTGATGAGCGGGCACATCGCCAGCATGGACGGCTTGCTGATCTACCGGCAGGCGCACGCCCTCGTGGTCGATCACTCGATTCGTTTCCAGTCGCCGGCCAGGTTCTGGACGGGAGAAGCGATCTGGAACAGCAAGTATGGTGTCGGCCTCTCCCTGTTCTACGTACCCGGACTGCTGCTCACGTCTCCGCTCGCCTCGCTGGTGCCGATCTCCGCGGAGGTACCGGCCAAAAAAGGCATCTTCTACTACCAGCAGCTTTACGCGGACCCGCTGTACACCGCCGGCGCATCGTGGGTGCACGCGGTCATTGCGGCGTGGACCGCGTATCTCGTCGCACGGCTGGCGTCGGCGCTCGGATGCAGCCGCCGCGCCTCGCTGTGGGCGATGGCGTTCTACGGCATCGGGTCGTCGGCGCTCGTCTACTCCCGCGGCGACTTTGCACAGCCGCTCACGGGGCTTTGCTGGACAGCGGCGCTGCTCGCGGCCGTCCGCGTTCGCAGCGGCGGGGAAACCGCCGCGATCTGGGCATGCGCAGCCGCCGCCGGCTATGCGATTGTGACACGCCCTTTCGAGGGGATGATGCTGCTTCCGGTGGTGCTGGTCCTCGTCGTTCCCGAAAGGTTCGTGCACTGGAACCTCCGAACGCTACGGCCTGCATTCACCGTCGCGGCAGGCGCCCTCGTCGCGGTGGGGATCACGTTGCTCATCAACTGGGCGCGCTCGGGCGATGCGTTCGTATCCGGCTACAAACTGGACAACGCATGGCGCCTGCCCGAACCGGCCCAGATCGCCGCCCTGCTTTTCGGTCCGGCGCGGGGAATTTTGTGGGAGTTCCCCGCGCTCGTTCTCGTTCCAATCGGCGCCGTCGCGCTCACGCGACGCGGCAACTCGCGGGAAGCACGGATGCTGTTGTTGCTGTGCGGCGCACTGATGCTCAACACGGCTCTCTGGAAAACGTGGTGGGGAGGATGGTGCTGGGGACTTCGACTGTTCCTGCCGGCCGTTCCGCTGCTCGCGGTCGTCGCGGGCGCGGGCACGGATCGACTCAGGTCGAGCACCCGTCGCTGGCTGCCGGGTGTGTTGCTGGCGGCCGGTTTCGTGTGGTCCCTGCCCGGCGTGACGACGGACCTGCTCGGGGGATTCGCCAAGCTTACCGACGCCTCGCCGATGTCGTGGTCCCTTGCTTCCTTCCCTCCGTACGGCGCGTGGAGGTTTCTCAAGCAGGCTTTCCCGGACGACCCTTTCGACACCGACGTCGTCGACATCCTGTGGTTCCGGCTGGCGCCTGCCACCGGCTACTGGTCGCTGCTGGTTCCGATTGTGCTTCTCGCAGCGGCGGCGTTCCTCGCGGTGCGCTGCGCGCGCGAGCTTCGCGACGAGGAGCGCACTGCGCGGCACTGACCCGAGGGATGTGGACATTCGAAAACATGGCAGCGGCCGTCGCCGTCGCGTTCAGCGCGTGGATCCAGGGCTCGGTCGGCTTTGGATACGCGCTGGTGTCGGCGCCGCTGCTTGCGCTCGTCGCGCCGCAGATGGTGCCGGGGCCCATCATGCTCAGTTCGATGCTGCTGTCGCTGGCTTCGGCCGTTCGCGAGCATCCGAGCATCGACCGCCGCGGGGTGTCGCTCGCGCTGCTTGGGCGCATTCCCGGCGTGGCCATCGGGGCCGGCGCGCTGGCTTACCTGGCCGCCGACACGATGAGCGTGGTGTTCGGAGCCGTCGTGCTGCTGGCCGTCGCGCTCAGCATTTCGGGTCTGCGCCTTCCGCTCACGACACGCACGCTGCTCGGCACCGGCTTCGTGTCGGGCGTGATGGGCACGATGACGTCGATCGGCGGTCCGCCGATCGCGCTGGTCTACCAGGACGCCGAAGGCCCGGCACTCAGGGCCACGCTCAACACGTACTTTGCGCTCGGCAGCGCGATGTCGATTCCGGCGCTCGCTCTGGCCGGGCATTTCGGCCGCGACCAACTCGTCGATGGGTTGCTGCTGATGCCGGCAACGGCCGTCGGCTTCGCGCTCTCGGGCGCGAGCCGCTCCTATCTCGATCGCGGCCGCACGCATGCCGCCGTCATGGCGGTGGCGACCATCTCCGCGCTGGCCGTGGTGCTCAAGGAACTGCTCGACTGAAGGCATGCCGGCGCTTGGCCCGACGCGACTGCGAGTGCTAAAGCGAACCTGATGCGCAAGACCGCCCACGTTCATCCGGCTGACGTTCACGGTGTGGTCCGCCTCGCAGCGGACGCCACCGGCGCGGTCACCGACATTGTGGAAGCCATGCACTCGGCGGCGTTGCGGCCGCTACTCCCGTCCGCAGGCAGCGGGTGGATCCCGGGGGTCGCGTACTCGGGCGTGCGCGGCGTCGCAAAACTGGTCGGCGGAGGAGTCGACCTCGTCCTGCCTCCGCTGACGGCGCTGCTCGGCGAGCGTGCGGCGACACCGCAGCGCGACACCATGACCTCGGTGCTGAGCGGCGTGATCGGCGATCATCTTGCCGAGACCGGCAACCCGCTGGCCGTCAAGATGGAGCTTCGCCGGCGCGGGATCGCGCTCGTGCTCGAGCGTGACGCGCTGGCGACCTCGCTGCCGCGCATTTCCTCGCGCATTGTCGTGCTCGTCCACGGCCTGTGCGGCACCGACGCCCAGTGGAAACGCGCTGCGGTCGACTACCCGGCCACGCTGGAAAGCGAGTTCGGCTTCACGCCGGTCTACCTTCGCTACAACAGCGGCCTGCACATCTCGACGAACGGACGGCGGCTGGCCGGCCTGCTCGAGGCGCTGGTTCGCGAATGGCCTGTGACGGTGGAGGAAGTGCTGCTGGTGGGCCACAGCATGGGCGGCCTGCTCGCACGCAGCGCCGTCCATCATGGCGAAGCGGCCGCGCACTCGTGGACTTCGCGCGTGAAGCGCGTCGCGTTCCTCGGGTCTCCCCACCACGGCGCTCCGCTCGAACGCGGCGGCAACTGGTTCGAGGAAGTGATCGGAGCACTGCCGTATGCCGGGCCGCTCGCGCGTCTCGGCAGGCTGCGCAGCGCCGGCGTCACCGACCTGCGTCACGGCAACCTCCTCGACGAGGACTGGCAGGGCACCGATCGTTTCCTTCGCGGGCAGGATCGCCGCCGGCCTCTCGCGCTTCCGGCGGCCATCGACTTCCTCGCCGTCGCGGCGACGACCGGAACGCGACGCGGCGACGCCCGCGATCGTCTCGTCGGTGACGGGCTGGTGCCCGTGAGCAGCGCGCTCGGTCATCATCCTGACCCCGCGCGCGCGCTCGCGTTCGATCCGTCGAGGCGTCACGTGGTGTACGGCACGCATCACATGGGATTGCTCGGGCACGCGGAGGTCTGGAAGCAACTCTCGCAGTGGCTGCGGGCGTAACCAGAAAAATGGGGTCAGACCCCATTTTTGCAGGAGTCCTGAAGATCAGCGCGGCAGCACGTGGCGAGCGGCTTCTTCAAGCGCGGCGGCCAGGCGTTCGGTCCACGCGCCGAGGTCGCCGTCACCGAGCAGCAGGTCCTGGCGAATCTCGAGCTCGACGTGCGGCAGTCCGCGTCGCTCTCCGTGGAAGACCACCGTGTAGTCGCTCGCATCGGTGACGCGATACGGCTCGTTGTCGCCGACGACGAGGCTTTCGTCCGCGCGCAGCATCGCCAGCATCGGCCGCGCCACGCGCGAGTCGCGTCCGTAGAGCACTCCGGCATGCCAGAGCCGTCGGTCGTCCTTGTAGACCGGCGTGAAACTGTGCAGCGCCACGAGCACCGTCGGCAGCCCTCGCGCTTCGCGCTCGTCAAGCTCGTCGGCAATACGCCGGTGGTACGGTTCGAACAGTTCGTCGTGACGCTGGCGCGCTTCGAGGGGAGTCAGGCCTTCGTTGGCCGGCACGCGGGTACGCTCGCTCAGCGTGATGATCGAATCCGGCGTCCCCGGCGGACGGTTCATGTCGATGACGAGGCGCGAGTAGTTGTGCGAGATCAGGAACGCATCGAGACGGGCGGCCAGGCGCCGGCCGAGATCGGCCACGCCGATGTCCCAGGCCACGTGCGTCGCCAGTTCGTCGTCGGAGAGACCGAGCTTGCCGAGTTTTCGCGGGATCCGGCGACCGCCGTGGTCGCACGTCAGCACGAACGGCGAACGTCCATGCAGTCCCTCGATCTCGAACACGGCCGGATCTTCGTTGCTCAGCAGGGCGTCGACGCTCACAAACACGAACTCCTTGGCGGCCTCGCAGGATACGCAAACACCGCAGTCGTGAAAGTGCGCGCGCAGTCCTGCACGAGCCGGGACACCAGTGGCCTGACCGATTTTATTGCCGAAAATGGGGTCTGACCCCATTTTTGCTGACCCCATTTATGCAGCAGAATTCGCGCGCTCACGACACTGGGGTCTGACCCATTTGTCCGAAAAGATCGGGGTTGGCCCCAATCTCCCCAATTTCACGATCCCATCTTCGCGAGGGGGCGAGGGGGGCGCAGCTACCAGTAGACGCCCGGCAGCAGCCGGGCGAACACCTTGGCGAGGTTGCCGG
>JBHEOD010000010.1:19329-34025 GCA_046261745.1 Binatia bacterium | reverse complement strand
GCTGTTCGTCCTGCACCGGCACTTCCCCGCGCGCGGCCGCCGAATCGGGAAACAGCCGGTAGGCGAGATGCAGCGCCACGTCCGTCACGCCGGGAGCGAGGCTCGAAGCCAGCTGTCCGACAAGTCCGAGCGTGGTGCTGACGTGTTTGGGCCGATGCACGATCGCCGTGCAGACGAGGTCGGCGGCCTGCGCCGGGGTGATCATCGAGAACGAGTCGTACAGGCGCGTGGGCGCGATCATCTCGGTCTTGACGAGCGGCATGTAGATGGTGGTGATGTCGATGCCGTCGCCGACCAGCTCGGGCGCCGCACACTTCGAGAACCCGTCGAGCGCCGCCTTCGACGCGATATACGCGGAAAAGCGCGGTGGCCCCACCTGCACGCCGATCGACGACACGTTGACGATCTGGCCGCGCCGCCGCCGCCGCATCGCGGGCAGGAACCCGAGGATCAGGCGCAACGACGCAAAGTAATTGATCTCCATCGTGCGCTCGAAGTCGTGGAATCGACCTTCCGACAGGCGCAGGGAACGCCGGATCGAGCGGCCGGCGTTGTTGACGAGTACGTCGATGCCTCCAAACCGTTCGACCACGTCGGCCACCATCGCCTGGACGTCGTCGCCGCACGTGATGTCCACCGCGAAGATCGTCCCCTTCCCGCCGACCCGCTCCACCAGCTCGCGCACTTCCTCGAGCCGTTCGGCGTCGCGCGCGACCAGCAGCACGTGGGCGCCGGCCGCGCCGAGCTTGAGGGCCGTCGCCTTGCCGATGCCGGCCGACGCGCCTGTGACCAGCACCGTTCGACCCCGAACCGCGCGCTCGAGACTCCTGGCGTGCTCGGTGTTGGCGTTGAGGTGCCTCTGCCAGTACGTCCAGAGCCCGCGCGCATACGTGTCGAGGCGCGGCACGCGGATGCCGGAACCGGAAAGCGCGGCTACCGTTTCAGTGCAGTCGAATGTCGTCGGGTTGCTGACGTAGTCGAGCGCGCGAAGCGGAATGCCGACGAGATTCTCGAGCGCACGACCCGGCCCCGACGCAGACGTGCGCGACAGCACGCGGGTGAGCGGCGCAAGCGCGGTCTCCGTCCCCGGCACGCGCAGCGAGAAGCGCGGCGCCCCCGCGGCCTCCGCAAAGATGTTGAGCGTGTCGCCGATGCTCGAGGGCTCGGGATCGACAAGGTGGAAAACCTTGCCGTCGAGGCCGTCGAGCGCCGCGATGTAGTCGATGGCGGCGGCCACGAAGTCGACCGGCACCAGGTTGATGCTTCCGCCGTCGATGCCCGGCAGCGGAACGATCGACGGCAACGCGGCCGCGAGCCGTTCGAGCGCCGGGAACAGGTAGTAGGGCCCGTCGATCTTGTCGATCTGCCCGGTCACCGAGTGGCCGACGACGAGGGACGGCCGGTAAATGCGCCACGGAATCGCGCAATGCTCGCGGACCGCGCGTTCGGAATCGTGCTTGGTGCGAAAATACGGATCGTCGAGCCCGACAGCTTCGTCGAACATGTCCTCGCGAAAGATTCCCGCGAAGCGGCCCGCGGCAGCGATGGAACTCACGTGATGGAAGCGCGTGGCCTGCATCGCCTCCGCCGCCTTCACCGCCTCTTCGGTGCCGGATACGTTGGTGCGCTGGAGATCCGCGTCGCTGGCGCTCATGTCGTAGAGACCCGCGACATGGAAGAAATTGCCGACGCGGCCGCGCAACCGGTCGAGCTCGGGACTCGCGATCCCGAGCCCCGGCTCGGAAATATCGCCGATCACGGCGACGACGCGACCGGCGGCATCTTTCCATTCCCGCCTCCGAGCTTCGAGACGTCCGAGAGAGGCCGCTCGCACCAGCACGAAGACGGGCCCGCCGGCGCGATCGAGCAGGCGCGCCACGAGATGGCGGCCGATGAATCCGGTCGCACCGGTGACGAAGACGCCTCGCGGCTCGGCCGGCACTCGGCCCGTCGCAGCTTTCCTCTTGATTGCCCGTTTCCGCGGTGTTGCCTTTCGTGCGCTGTCGCCCATGGGGTGTCTATGCGCGCCGGACTTCTTCCAGGCAAGCCTCGAGAAAATGGGGTCAGACCCCATTTTGCAATGCGCGCCGGACTTCTCGCCGGCAAGTACGGCGACGCAACGCTGGCACCACGGGAGCCGGCGGACGGACTTGACTAGGCGGTGCGCAACCTCAGGGCCCGGGCCAGCAGGATGGCCGCGAACGGCAGCACAAGGCCGACGGCGGTGGTCGCGATCAGCAGGTCGCCCAGCTGCGAGTAGTCGGCCGGCGTCACCACCGCCCCGCTGGCCGGATCCTTGACCTCGCGAGTGACGACGTAGAGCTGGTTCATGTACTTGGTGCCGAGCTGCGACAGCGACAGCGCCAGGTTGGTGAACGAAGCCATGATCGCAAAATACGTCGCCTTAAGGTTCTCCGGCGCCGAACGCGCAATCCACGCGAGCATCGGGATCATCGCGATCTGGCCCAGAGGCGACTCCAGCGCGGTGTCCACCAGCGCGATGAAACGCGCGTCGACCACGCCACCGGTCATTCGCGCCGTCCACTCGTGAAGGCCGTAGTACATGCCCACGTACGGCAGCGCGAGGACCGTTCCGACCACGGTGAGGAACCCCACCACGTACGTGATCGGCCGCTCCGCCATGAAGCGGCGGAACAGGAACATCCCGGCCAGCGTGAGCGCACTGCCGATGAGGCTGAGCACGCTGAAAAACTGCGGATCGAATTCGAGCTGGTCGATCATCCACCAGCTCACGCCCGGGCCCGACGACGGCAGCGCGCGAAACACGAAGATCACGATGGCGGTGCCGACCAGCGTCTGGCGGGCGATCTCGTCCAGCTCTCTCGTCAGGCGCAGCACCAGGAAGGAGACGATCGCAAACGAGCCCGCGAAGATGATCTCCTGACTGTAGGCAATGTCGCTCAGACCCATCGAGACGGTGAACAGCACGAACAGCAGGCCGCCGCCGAGAATCCACCAGTTCGGCTCGGGCGGCGCATGCGGCTCGCGCAGAATCCGGCGGGCTTCGGCCGGCGCGATGCCGTTGGCGACGAGCCGCCGCCTGGCGCGCTCCCTGATCAGCGCAGCCGAAGCCACGCCCATCACAGAGATGACCGGAATGGCCAGCGCGATCAGGTACACGCGCAGGTAGACGGCGACCATCTGTTCGGGAGGCATGTCTTCGAGACCGGTGAACACGTACAGGTTGAGCAGTGCCACCAGCACGCCACCGCCGATGATGGCGACGCGCCCGAGCGTCTGCATGGTCGTGTGCATGAGCTTGCGCCGTTCCTCATCGAACGGCTCGCCGTGCTCGTCAACGCGCGGCACCGCCTCGACCGTCATCGCATCGGCGACGGCGTCCTGCACGACGAAGCCGATGGGCGCCAGCAGCACGCTCAGCACGTACCAGGCCTCGGCCGGCATCACGGCCGCCATCGCGTCACGGTCGGACAGAAGGCCGATCATGATCAGAAGGCTGCAGCCGATCAGGCTGGCGCCGAGATAAATGAGCCAGCTTTTCCAGCGCCAGAGCAGGTCGACCAGGTGTCCAACCGGCATCTTCAGCGCCCACGGAATCCCGGCCCAGAACCCGAGGCCGGCCAGGAACGCGGCGGAAAGACCGAGATAATCCTTCACGAAGAACGTGCCGACGATTCCGGTCAGGCTCGAGATGCCCGCCGCCATGTAGACCATCAGCGGCGGCAAGTACGACAGACGCATCTCGCGCCCGAGCTCGAGCACATTGGCGTCGAACCAACGCCAAGCGGCCGCATCCTGCCGCACGACGTCACCACTGGGCGGCGCAGGCGTCTGTTGGGTGGGGTCGGTGGGTTCCATGCCGTGGTCCATGACTGGAGAGGGCGTCCGGCGCGGGCCGGTGACGCAACTCATCATTTTTTGACGGAGGCAGCGAGTGCGACATCGCCGCTTCCTCGAAGATAAGGTGGCAGTGTGCCGGCACGGCCCAAACGCACTGTAGACAGGGAGAGTTCTGGTCCCACGCCCGCGAGTGCGCACGTGGCTCCGCAGCACATCGACTCGAGACGCGGGCGTCGGCCGTGCCGCAACGCACATCCGGAGGATTAGGTGAAGTATCCTTCCTCGCTCCGCCCTACCGACCTACGTTCACACCAAACTGGATGTCCATCCTGCAGCAGCCAAGTCGTCATGGCGAGTGCGGAACGTGCATGCTTGGCAGCTTCCACGCTTGCGGTAATCACGGCGACCGGAAAGCGGCTACGACCTCGGCGACAGATTGCACGAACCAATATCCCGCTGCCCGTCGCACGCGGCGGCGGCGGCCGGTGGCGGCGACTCCGCAAGTTGGTGCGGGGTGCGAACCACGAAATGCCGTGGCGTCGGTCAACGGTTTCCTTACTTTGCGGCGGTGGCGTCCAGCGTGACCGGAAGAAATTCCAATCAGCACGAATTCCCATGTTTCATGCTCGACTTTCGCCTTTTTTTCGTGTACGGTCCGGGTCGTGGATGGTTCTCCTCAACACCCCGCGGCGAAGCACGGCCCGACCGGCCATAGCGGCAGCGCCGGGGTGGAGGTTTCGCGACCGGCCAGCGTATCCACCAAGTCGCCGCGCCAACGGAGCGCCTCCCGTGGCAACCCGCATTCGCGCATGGCGGGTTGCCAAGCCAGCGAAGCTGTTAATGCGAAAGCCAGCGAAGCTATCGATGCAAAGGCGAGCGAAACCCTCATCGATGCGAAGGCCACCGAATCTGTCAATGCAAAGCCGAGCGAAGCTGAACCTGGAAAGCCGAGCGAAACTGCCGGCGGGAGAGGAAGCGCCGATCTTGACCGCATGCTTCGAGCACTCTCGGGGCGCGCGACGCGTTGCCGCCTGATCGAGGGCTGGCTCGCACGCAACCTGTTGGAACAACGCAAGTGGCAGCCTCTCGGTTTCGCACGCCTCGGCGACTACACCCGCGAACGCCTCGGCATCGGCGCACGCTGTCTCGAGGAAGAAGTCCGAGTGGCGCGCGCGCTGCAAAACCTCCCGCTGATCACGTCCTCTTTTCTCGACGGCGCAATGTCATGGACCACCGTGCGGCTTCTCGTCGGCGTCGCTTCGACGCGGGACGAGACGGAGTGGATCGAGAAAACTCGAGGCCTCACCAGCCGCGCGCTTTCGGCGCTGGTTCGAGGAACGTCGCCGACGCAGTCGAACACGGCGGCGGACGACGACGGGGAAGATATCCCGCAACGATGGTCGGTGCGCGTGTCCCACGGTGGCCGCCTGCTGTGGCGTGCAGCTTCGGAACTCGCAATGCGGGTGACCGGGTCCACCCTCACCCCGGCTCAAGTGCTCGAATGCGTGGCCGCCGAGGCCGGCACGAGCGCCACGGCGTCGGGCGACCTCCACCAAATGGATTCGGACTGCCAGGCCCTGTTGGACCGTCTGCGACGCGGGAGCGTCGATCCTGCCGCTGCGGAGGCGGCGCACGAGAATGAAGGCATACTACGCACGTCTGCATCTGACACTCCCGCTACAACGGCGCACACCGACCCCAGGCAAAGCATCTGCGACAAGGAGTCCTCCCCTCCGGACGCGAACGAATCGAGCGCGCGGGAACGCGAAGGCAACACGCCGTCCACCAGTCAACCTGTGCACGCCGGGGAAACCGGCCACGCGAAATCGCTTTCCGAGCTGGTCGCCGAGGCCATCCGGCGCGGCGGCGATCGGCCGCTGAGCTTCCTGACGGAAGACACGGCGCGCGAACTCGAGAAGAGCGATCCCTCGTTGGCGGCCTTCTACCTTGAAGAACTCGTAATCGCGGCGGAGCCCGCGGCCCCCGATGGCAGCTCTCCTCGTGGCGACGATCCGGCACGCACAATCCCCGATTCGGCGTGGTTCGGGAATTTGATCGCTGAACTCGGCGAGGCCGAGGGTTTCGCGTGGATGGCCAAACCGCCGCCCGCGTTCGGTCCGGCCGGCTGGCTCGAGGCCGAGCTTGCGCGGCTGGACGCTTCCGATCCCCACACCATCGACGCGCGCCTTCGCGAGGTTCGCCGCTCGTTGCAGGGCTGCGAGTTTGAGTTGGCCTCGCTGCTTCGCGAGGCGGTCGACCGTCGGCTGTGCCGCAGCTTCAACTTCGCGAACCTCGAACTCTACGTCGAGTCTCGCCTCGGCCTTTCTCCGCGCACCGCATGGAGTCTGCTTGCCGTGGAAAAGGCCACGCGCTCGTGCCCGATGCTCGGACAAGCCTGGCGCGAGGGCCGCGTGTCGTGGCTCGCGGCGCGTATCCTGGCGCCCGTCGTCAGCGCGGCTCACGGCAAGGCGTGGATCGAGCGGGCGCAGGTGGTGACGCTACGGCGCCTCGAAGCCGAAATCGCGTGGGCCCAGAATCGTCGCGACGAAGCAGACTCCTTCGAATACCCCGCGCCGCCTCCCCTCGACCTCGGCCTCGGCGACATCGTGGCGGACACGGTGACCATCGACGGACTGCAAATGCGTGCGCAGGTTCCCGAGCCGGACGCTTTCACCGAGCCCTATCGCTCCTGTGTCCAGATCGACTTTTTCGCGCCGGGATCGGTCGCCGGCCTGGCCGAAGACACCATGCTCCGGCTGCGCAGCGGCTCCGAGCCGCGCGGCCGCGTCTTCGAGCGCATGCTCGCCTTGGCAATGCTCGAATGGATGTCAGCTCCCCGGCACCGCGACCCGGTATTCGCCCGCGATGGATGGCGCTGCGCGGTTCCGGGGTGCAACTCACGCCGGAATCTTCACGACCACCACATCGTCTTTCGTTCGCATGGCGGCGGCAACGACCGCGACAACCGCATCACGGTATGCGCCGCTCACCATCTGCACGGGCTACACCGCGGGAGGGTTCGTGCGCACGGCGCCGCGCCTCACGACATTCTCTGGGAAATCGGCTGCCGTTTCGGCGGCGACGGGCCGCTCGCGCGGCTGGTTGGAGATCGCTACGTCTGACGGGGCGATCCACCACGAAGAGCGGCTCGATGTCCAGCGGTGGATCGTACCTCTCTTCGACCACGACCTTCTCCGACGGAGCGTCCGTCGTACTCGAAGCGTGCATCGGCGACGGCTTGCGGCGGTCGTCTACCCGACCTACGAGATCCTCTCAGCGACGTCACGCGCTGTGAGGGCCGACCGGGGAGAAACCGCGGCGTCCGCGCCCAAGGCCAGCCGGGCCCGGCAAGTAGAAGGGGGGTTCACGCATGTCGGGGATTTTTTTCGTTCGACCGCTTTTCCTTGCGGCAGCTGTTGCTGCCGCGTCCAGCACGGCCTTCGCCGACCCCAGCGCGCCCGATACAGGGTTCGGCGACGAAGGCGTCGTCATCGAGAATTTCGGCGGCGTCGAGACCGGCGGCAAGCTCTTCCAGCTCTCGTCGGGCCAGATCCTGCTGGCCGGCAACGGGTCCGGCATCACGGCGGGGCACTCGTTCACCCGCTACAATCTGAACGGCACGATCGACACCACCTACGGCACCGGCGGCACGGCCACTGGGCACGACGGGTCGTTGTGGGGGCTCACGCTGCTGCCCGGCGACATCCTGATGGCGGCCGGCGATGCCTACTCCGGCAACCTCACCGACCTCAATGACGCGGCCGTCATGCGCTACACCGCCGCCGGCGCCAAGGATGGGGCCTTCGGAACCCTCGGCCGCGTGGTCTTCCCTCTCGATCCCGGCGCACCCGCCGACGAGCACGCCACCGACGTCATCGTGCTCGCGAGCGGAAAGCTGCTGGTCTGCGGCTACCTGTGGAGAGGAGGCACGGACTTCGACATGGTGGTCCTGCGCCTGACGAGCGCGGGCATCCTCGACACCACCTTTGCCGACGGCGGGTACTACACGTTCGATTTCAACGGCGGCGTGGACAAGGCCTGGAAGGTGCTCGAACTGCCCGACGAGTCGATCATCGTGTACGGCGAAGTAGGGGACAAGAGCGTCTTCGGCGCTCCCACCAAGGTGTTCTTCCTGCGCCTCACGTCCGAGGGCGAAGTGGACACAACCTTCGGCGGCAGCGGCACCGGGTACGCCACCGTCATCACCGACGTCAACTCCGACACTCCGGGCGGTATGGTCAGGCTGGCCAACGGCAAGTTCGTGTTCGCCATCGGCGGCACCGCCATGTGGACTGTCGGACGCCTGAACGAGAACGGCACCCGCGATACCGAGTTTGGTGCCAACGGGATCGCCAGCCTCGCCGCAGTGTACGAAGGCATCGCCTACCCCTTGGCCCAATCGGTGGCCGTCGTGGTGCAGAGCGACGGTCGAGTCGTGGTGGGCGGCACCCTCAGCGGTTTCACGGCCCAGTTCCAGATCAAGAACGACCTGGGCATCGCGCGCTTCGAGGCGGACGGCACGCCGGACACCACCTTCAACAGCGGCAGTGCGCAGCGCCGCTACAACGTGACCGACCTCGCTCCGGAGGCAGCGGCCAGCCTCTTGCTTCAGGACGACGGCAAGATCGTGCTGGCCGGGTTCTACCCCAACGGCACCGACGACCGCTTCATGCTGCGCATCGAGGGCGACGAACCGGCCGCTGGCCTGTGCGGCGACGCCAACGGCGACGGCAAGGTCAACGCGTCGGACGCGCTCGCCACGCTGCGCGCGGCCGTGGGCGTCACCACCTGCGCGCCCAGCATCTGCGACGTGACCGGAGACGGTCAGGTCCGCGCCGCCGACGCACTGCGCGTGCTTCAGTTCGCAGTGGGATCGGTGGGCGCTCTCGAATGCGGGGCCTGAAGACGCGTACTCCCGGCCAGCGACCAGGCGGCCTGGCGTGCGGAGACGGGCTCGCCGTCGTGATCGAAGACCGGCCAGGTTTCCGCACTCCGGTTCGGTCCGCGGGCCGGGGTGGAATCGGGGTGGCTACTACCGGCCGGCCGGCCGGCTGATCGGGGCTCTGAAGCGATCTACGGGGCCCGTTCTCGCCTGTTTCGGCCGAAAATAGGGCGAAAACGGCCGGAACGGCGGGGAGCGCCTCGGACAAGCCTTTATAAATCAACAACTTACGCTCGTCGCGGCCCTCAAACCTCAAGGCCGGCAACGTTTTTCCTCATCAGCGATGCGCCGAACGGCTAGCCACGCACTTCACGCGAAAACCGAACCGAACCAGCTAACGCACCTCGAACGTCTCTCCGATCGCAAGGATTCGCACGCGTTCGCGATCACCGCCCGACTCATCCACCGCCTCGAGCAACTCGGAAGGCGGGCGATCCATGGGCTCGTGAGACAGGCGGAACGTGCCCCAATGCATGGGGATCATGAAGCGCGCGCCGAGTTCGCGAAACGCCGTGTACGCCTCCGCGGGGTTCACGTGCTGCTCGCGCATGAACCAGCGTGGCTCGTACGCCCCGATCGGCAGCATGGCGACGTCAATCGGCCCGTACTTTCGGCCGAACTCGCGGAAGCCATGGAAGTAGCCGGTGTCGCCGGCGAAGTAGTAGCGCGTCGTCCCCGAATCCATCAGCCAGGAACACCACAGTGCCCCGTTGGTTCCCATCTCCACGCGGCGCGACCAGTGCTGCGCCGGCAGGCAGGTGATCGTCCATCGACCCTGCGTCGCGCTCTGCCACCAGTCCAGCTCGACCACATTCGGGCGGCCGCGGTCGCGAAACCACTTCGCCATGCCGAGCGGGACGAACCACCTGACCGTAGCGGGAAGCGCTTCGACAGTGCCCGCGTCGAGATGGTCGTTGTGGTTATGCGAGAGCACGGCCATCGCGTCGCGTGGCACCGCTTCGACCGGAATGCCCGGAGGAGTGCGGCGCTTCACGAACAGCATCCGCTCGGCAAAGTTCGGATCCGTGAGCATCACGTCGTCGCCGTCGTGAATCGCGAGCGTCGCGTGACCGACCCACGTGATGCGCGGAGGCTGTGCCGGTCCGGACAGACTGTGGCCATCGTTGGCGACGACCGGCAGCAGCGGTTCCCGACCGTCGTCGAACGGGTTCTTCGTCAGCCCGAGCCGCAGCATTCGCCGCACGCCCGGCTGGAACTCGTGCCACGGGCAGAAGAACCGTCCGTCCTTTTCGTGGGGCGCGTAGAGAGATGACGGATCGTCGGAGACGACGTAACCGCGGTCGAGCGGGTACGCGAGGCAACCGGCGTTCAGAACGAGAAACGCAACAAGTGGGAAACGGGACACGAGCCGCCGACTCACACGTAGAGTTCTACCCACTTCGGCCCATGGTCGAGCGCATTCCCCAAGCATCGATTGGGCCATCGAGGCCCTACCATCGCGAAAACCTTCACCACAAGGAAGCATCCGTCGTTGCGCGGGCCTCCATCGTTCTTTCGAGGTGGTCGAGACGCGCATCGATCTGCGCGAACCGTCCATCCACGCGCGATTCGAGCGCCTGCAGGTCCTGCTTGGTCGCCAGCGTATCCGTCATCGCCGCTGCGAGTGCCTCAGCCTGTCCTTCGGCCTGCGACTCGCTGAAGCCAGCCTCACGGAGCCGACGGGCGTATGCAAGACGGTCACTTTGACTTCCGGCGGCAGGGGTCGATATACCCCACATCGCGCGGCACGAGCCGCAGCATTCCCGATGCAGGCAACCCTGAACGACGTTGCGGTCGTCGTCATCCCCGCCAGGTACGGGTCGACGAGACTGCCTGGAAAGCCTTTGGCCGATCTCGGCGGCCGACCCCTCATCGAGCACGTCTGGAGGCGGGCGCGGATGGCCGCCCTGCCCTCGCGGGTCCTCGTGGCCACCGACGACGAGCGGATTCGCGCCGCGCTGCCGGCCGAGACCGAGGTCGTGATGACGCGCGCCGATCATCCGAGCGGCAGCGACCGCATCGCCGAGGTGGCCGAGGGGCTCGACTGCGGCATCCTCGTCAACGTGCAGGGCGACCTGCCGCTGCTCGACCCCTCGCTCGTCGACGAACTGATCGAAATGCTGCGCGGCAACCCGGCCCTCGGCTTGGCCACTGTCGCCGTCCCTATCGAGACTCCGGAGGAATTCCTCAATCCTTCCGTAGTCAAAGTCGTCTGCAACGAGGCCGGACACGCGCTGTATTTCTCGCGGGCACCCATCCCCTACGACCGCGCCGCCCCCACGATTCCGTCCGGCGCGATGCGGCACGTCGGGATCTACGCGTACCGGCGCGAAACCCTCCTCCGCTTCGCGCGCATGTCGCCGACGCCGCTCGAACGCACCGAATGCCTCGAACAGTTGCGTGCGCTGGAGAATGGGATTGTCATCGGCGTCGTCCGGCGCGCCCACGGCGTACCGATTGAGGTCGACACCCCGGAAGATCTCGCCGAAGCGCGCCTGGCGCTGGCGAGAGCAGAGCCAGCGGCCACGAGGCCCCAGACCGCCCGGGCGGCCAACGCCGCCGAGGAGGTGCCAACGTCATGAGCGAAGGCAGGCCGACCAAATACATCTTCGTGACCGGAGGCGTCGTCTCCGCGCTCGGCAAAGGACTCGCCTCCGCCTCGATGGGCGCGCTGCTCGAGAGCTCGGGCCTGAAGGTGTCGATGCTGAAGATGGATCCGTACATCAACGTGGATCCCGGCACGATGAGCCCGTTCCAGCACGGCGAGGTCTACGTCACCGACGACGGCTACGAAGCCGACCTCGACCTCGGCCACTACGAGCGCTTCATCTCCACACCGATGAGCCGGCGCAACAACATCACGACCGGCGCCGTCTACTTCGAGGTGATCACCAAGGAGCGCCGCGGCGACTACCTGGGCGCCACCGTACAGGTGATCCCGCACATCACCGACGAGATCAAAAGCCGCATTTGCGCGGCGGCCGAGGGCATGGACCTGCTGATCGGGGAAGTGGGCGGCACGGTCGGCGACATCGAGAGCCTCCCGTTCCTCGAGGCCATCCGCCAGATGCGCGTGGACGTGGGCTCGGAAAACGTGCTGTTCATTCACCTCACGCTGGTGCCGTACATCGGCACCGCCGGCGAGATCAAAACCAAGCCAACCCAGCACAGCGTCAAGGAGCTGACCGGCCTCGGCATCCAGCCCGACATCCTGCTGCTGCGCTGCGACCGGCCCCTTTCCACCGCGGTGAAAGAGAAGGTCGCGCTGTTCTGCAACGTCGACAAGAAGTCGGTGCTCGAAGCGCGCGACATCGACAGCATCTACAAGCTGCCGCTCGCGCTGCAGGAGCAGGGGCTGCACGACCGCGTGACGTCCAAGCTGCACATCTGGACCGGCGCCCCGAAGCTGGTGCCCTGGGAGAAGATCGTCCACACGATCGACAACCCGAAGGACAAGGTGCGCATCGCGATGGTCGGCAAGTACGTGGGACTGGCCGACTCGTACAAGTCGATGAACGAGGCGCTCGCGCACGGAGGATTCGCCAACGAATGCTCAGTCGAGATCGTGCACGTCGATTCCGAAGAGGTGGAGTCGAAGGGCATCGTTCCCGAGATTCTCGGCGCCGATGCGATCCTCGTGCCGATGGGCTTCGGCCCGCGCGGCACCGAAGGCAAGATCCAGACGATCCAGTACGCGAGAGAGAACGACGTGCCGTTCTTCGGCATCTGCTACGGCATGCAGATGGCCGTCATCGAGTTCGCGCGCAACGTCTGCGGACTCGAGGGCGCGAACACCACCGAGGCGAACCCGGAGACGCCGCACCCGGTCATCGACCTGATGCTCGAGCAGCAGGCACTGGCGCAAAAAGGCGGCACGATGCGGCTCGGCGCCTACCCGTGCTCCATCAAGGAAAGCACGCTCGCGCACCGTACGTACGGCAAGCGCAAGATCAGCGAACGCCACCGCCACCGCTACGAGTTCAACATCTCGTACCGCGACCGCATCGAGAAGGGCGGCATGGTGCTGTCGGGCACGTCGCCCGATGGGACGCTCGTGGAGATGGTCGAGCTCCCGAATCATCCGTGGTTCCTGGCCTGCCAGTTTCACCCGGAATTCAAGTCGAAACCGCTCGATCCGCACCCGATGTTCCGCGGCTTCATCCGCGCGGCCCTCGCGCACAAGCAACAGCGCCGCGAGACGCCGACACTGCGCGGGCTCGGCCTGCGCGTGGTCGGCGCACGCGAAGACACGGAGTCGCAGAGCTGATGGAAGGTACTCCGGTTCCGTTCCGCATCGGCTCCGGCCCTCGCAGCATCGAGGTCGGCGCCGGCCGCCTCTTCGTCATCGCCGGGCCCTGCGTGATCGAGTCGCGCGACTCGGTGATGCGCCACTCGGCCGCGCTCGCACGAATCAGCGACGACGTCGGCATTCCGATCGTGTTCAAGGCTTCCTTCGACAAGGCCAACCGCACCTCGCACGCAGCGTTCCGCGGCATCGGCCTGGACGAAGGGCTGAAAATCCTCTCGGAGGCACGGGACTCCTCCGGCCTGCCCGTGCTCACCGACGTGCACGAGCCGGCCCAGTGCGCGCCCGTGGCCGAGGCCTGCGACATCCTGCAGATCCCCGCGCTGCTGTGCCGCCAGACCGACCTCGTGCAGGCGGCGGCCGCAACCGGCAAACCCGTCAACATCAAGAAGGGCCAGTTTCTCGCGCCGTGGGACATGAAGAACGTGCTCGGCAAGGCCCGCGAGGCGGGCGGCACGATGACGCTCCTGACCGAACGCGGCGCCACCTTCGGATACGGCAACCTCGTCAGCGACTTCCGCTCGCTCGAGATCATGCGCGGCTTCGACGCACCGGTGGTCTTCGACGCCACGCACTCCGTGCAGCTACCGGGCGCAGGCGGCGACAAGTCGGCCGGCGAGCGACGCTTCATTCCCACGCTTGCGCGTGCGGCGGTGGCCGTCGGAGTCGACGGACTGTTCATGGAAGTGCACGAGGATCCCGACAAGGCGCTCAGCGACGGGCCGAACTCGCTCCACCTTTCCGACCTCGCCGACCTGCTGAGGCGGCTTCTGGCCATCCACGCGGCGCGCACCGCGCCGCTCAACCCCTGAAGCCAAGCTGAGGGAAACCGCACGTATGGCTCGTCAACTAGATCCGAAGGCGGCACTGGAGACCGCGAGGCGCGTCATTCGCCTCGAAGCGGAAGCTCTCGAAGAGATCGCCTGCCGCCTGACCGAAGACTTCTCCAGGGCGGTCGACCTCATCCTTCACTGCAAGGGGCGCGTCGTCGTCACCGGCATGGGCAAGTCGGGGCAGATCTGTCGCAAGATCGCCGCCACGATGTCGTCCACCGGTACCTCGGCCTTCTTCCTTCATGCCGGCGAGGCCGTGCACGGCGACCTCGGCATGTTTGCCCGCGGCGACGTCTGCATCGCGGTTTCCAACAGCGGAACCACGCAGGAAGTGCTCTCGCTGCTTCCGGCGGTCAAGCGGCTTTCGCTGCCGGTCATCGCGATTACCGGAGGGATCGAATCGGCGCTGGCCAAGGCGGCCGACGTCGTGCTCGACGCGCGCGTGCGCCTCGAGGCCTGTCCGATGAACCTCGCGCCCACGTCCAGCACCACCGCAACGCTTGCGCTCGGCGATGCACTGGCGGTGGCAGTGCTCGAGGCCAAGGGCTTTACCGATCGCGACTTCGCGATGCTGCATCCCGGCGGAGCCCTCGGCCGGCGACTGCTGCGCGTGGAAGAGGTGATGCATCCGCGCGCGCAGGTGCCGCTGGTGGCCACCGACGCCTCGCTGGCTGAAACGCTGCGCGCCGTCACCGACGGCGGACTCGGCACCGTCGGCGTCATCGAAGCCGGCGACAACGGCATGCTGGTGGGCGTGATCACCGACGGCGACGTTCGGCGCGCGGTGCTCAGG
>JBHEOD010000010.1:4646-19319 GCA_046261745.1 Binatia bacterium | reverse complement strand
GCTCAGGTACAGCGACGTCACCGCCAAGACAGCCGGCGATCTGATGTCGAACAATCCGAAGACGGTGGCCGCCGAGGCGCTGGCCGAAGAAGCGCTCGCAACGATGGAGCGCCACTCGATCGCATCCCTGTTCATCCTGGAGACCGGCACGCGCCGGCCCATCGGAATCGTCCACCTTCACGACCTGCTCAAGGCGAGCGTGGCCTGATCCGCCGTGAGCCGTAGGGCCTGGCGCTATCTGCTCGCGGCAACGCTGGTTCTGGCCCTTGCGGGGCTGGGACTTTCGCTGAGCCGTCGCGTCGGCGCGCCCGGCCTGCTCGAACCGTCCTTCCTGGCGACGCACGCGCTGCCGGAGTTGCTGCAGCGCATCCGCAACTTCCACCGCGTGATCACGCGCGAGGGGCGAAAAGTCCTCGAAGTCTCGGCCAGGGAAGCCAGCTATTTCAAGAACGACAAGGCCATCGAGATCCTCGATCCCAAAGTGGTCTTCTACGAGGGCGGCGAGCGGGTCGGGGAGGTTTCCGCGACCAAGGGGCGCCTGTATCTCGACGGCACCGAGGTGAACTCGGTGGAGGTCAGCGGCAACGTGCTGTTCGAGATCGGCCGGCTCCGCGTCGTCACCGAGCACCTTACCTACGATCGATCGACCGACCTCATTCACGCGAAGGGGCAGGCGCGCGTCGAGGCCGCCGAACTCTCCCTCGCCGGTACAGACATGACCGTGAACATGTTAGACCGATCCGTCGTGATCGCCTCCCAAGTGACCATGTCCCTGCACCCCAAGGCCGAGGTGCCGCAATGACCCGCGGGATTTTCGCCGCCGTCGTCGCCCTTGTGCTGGCATCGCACGCCTACGCCGACGACACCGCCCGCAAGACCAACGACGTGCTTTCGTCGGTGGCCGGCATCGCCCGCAATCTCGAGCTGGCCGACGTTCCGTCGCCGATCGACATCACCTCCGACCGTCTCGAGTTCCTCTACGGCCAGGGCGTGCTGCGCTACGAGGGAAACGTCCGCGTGGAGCACGCCGGCGCGAAGATCCGCGCGCAAACGCTCGAGGTGTCCTTCGAACCGGAGGGCAAGCGCAGCCTGAAGAAGATTACCGCCCGCGGCGGCGTCGAGGTGCTCAATGGCGACGAGTCCGCCCGCGGCGAGGTGGCCGAATACGATCCGATCGCTGCCACCATCGTGCTCTCGCAGAATGCGCGACTCGGATCGGGCCCGAACTCGCTCTCGGGCGAGAAGGTGATCGTCTACCTGAACGAACGCCGTGCGGTCGTCACCGGCGGCGGCGCTCCGGCCGCGCCCGGCACCCCCACGCCGGCCGACGCGCCGCCGAGTGGGCGCATCAAGGCCGTCTTCATGCCGGACGCCATCGACAGGAAGCCCGCCGACGCGAAACCGGCGGATCCGAAACCGGGAGAGAAGAAATGAGCCCGGCCTCCGCCCGCCTCGCCGCCCGCGACCTCGTCAAGCGCTACGGCGGTCGCACCGTCGTCGACCACCTCTCCCTCGAAGTGAAGCAGGGCGAGGTCGTCGGACTGCTCGGACCCAACGGCGCCGGCAAGACCACCACCTTCCACATGGTGGTCGGCTTCGAAAAGCCCGACGAGGGCTCCATCCAGCTCGGTGACCGCACCATCTCGGACCTCGCCATGTACGAGCGGGCGCGGGCCGGCATCGGCTACCTTCCGCAGGAACCGTCGGTGTTCCGCCGCCTGAGCGTCGAGGACAACCTGCTGGCCATCCTCGAGACCCTCGACATCGACCAGGCCGAGCGTCGCGAGCGCCTCGAGACGCTGCTCGAGGAACTCGGCGTCACGCACGTACGGACCACGATGGGCGCCGCACTCTCGGGCGGCGAGCGGCGCCGCGTCGAGATTGCACGCGCGCTGGTCATCTCGCCCAGGTTCATGCTTCTCGACGAGCCCTTCGCCGGCGTGGACCCGATCGCAGTGATCGACATCCAAAGTATTATCGCCCAGCTCAAGGCGCGCGGAATCGGGGTGCTCATCACCGATCACAACGTCCGCGAGACACTCGGGATCTGCGACCGGGCCTACATCCTGAACGAAGGCCGCATCCTCGAGGAGGGCAGCCCCGAGTCCATCGCTTCGAGCCGCCAAGCGCGCGAGATATACCTCGGCGAACGTTTCCGACTCTGACTTGAACGATGGCCCTCGAGCAACGACTTCTGCTGAAACAGACCCTGCAGCTGCGGATGACTCCGCAACTGCGACTGGCGATCAAGATCCTGCAGCTCTCCCGCCCCGAGCTCGAGGTGATGATCGCCGACGAACTGTGCCAGAACCCCGTCCTCGAAGAGGCCGTCGACACCGTGCCCGAGCGCGACGTCGAGCAGCGCACCGGCGACCTCGAAACCTCCGAGAGCGAAGTCGCCGAGCCGGTTCTCACCGATCACGAGCCCGAGACCGCCAGCGACGTCGGACAGCTCGACATCGACGAATACCTCGACCGGCACTCGGGCGACCTCCACGGAAGCGTCGGGGCCGGCTCGGACCGCGACGACAACCGCGACCGACTCTTCGAAAACACGCGTGCGGCCGAGGACACGCTGGCCGAGGCACTGATCGACCAGCTCGGACTGCTCGCGATGAGCGACGAGGAGCGCCGCATCGCATGCATCCTTGCGAGCAATCTCGACGAGGACGGCTACCTCGCCAGCACGCTGGAAGAGCTCGCATTCCTGACCGGCGCCACGGTGGAACAGGTACAGGAAGCCCGCGAGATCGTGCAGGAGCTCGAGCCTCCCGGCTGCGGCAGCATCGACCTGCGCGAATGCCTGCTCGTGCAACTGCGGCTCATCGGCTACGAAAGCGACGACTACGTCGTTGCCGTCGCCGACCGTTTCCTGAAGGAGCTCGAGTCGCAGAAATACGAAAAGGTCGCCAAGGAGCTCGGCACCACGACGATGGAAATCGTCGAAGCACACCGGATCATCCGCAGCCTCGACCCTCGCCCCGGCCGCGGCTTCAGCGACAACGACACGCGCTACATCACGCCCGACGCGTACATCGTGCGCATCGGCGACGACTTCCAGGTGGCCCTCAACGACGAAGGCATTCCGGCCCTGCAGGTGAACTCCTACTATCGCACGATGATGAAGGGGCGCAGCGCGGGCGGCGAGGCCACCGGCTACCTGCAGGAAAAAGTGAGGGCGGCCAGCTGGCTCATCAAGTCGATCGAGCAGCGCCAGCGCACCCTGCGCAAGGTCGTGGAGAGCATCGTGCGCTTCCAGCGCGACTTCCTGCTCCACGGCGTCAGCGAGTTGCGCCCGATGGTGCTCAAGGACGTCGCCAGCGACATCGGCATGCACGAGTCCACCATCAGCCGTGCAACCTCCGGCAAGTACGTCCATACCCCCCAAGGCATCTTCGAGCTCAAATGGTTCTTCACGAGCAGCCTGCACTCGAGCACCGGCGACGACGTCTCCTCCGAAAGCGTCCGCCGCAAGATCCTTGACATCGTGGCCGCGGAGAATCCGCGCCAACCCTTCAGCGACCAGTACATCTGCGAGCAGCTTGCGCGGGAAAACATTGACATCGCCCGCCGAACGGTGGCGAAATACCGCGAAGGACTGGGCATCCTTCCATCTTCCAAACGCAAGCGCATGATCGCACTCGACGCCCACAACCCGCCGCTCCGATGAAAGCCGCGCCACAGTTCAGGAGAATCCCTTGCAAGTTTCCGTGACGTTCCGCCACATGGATGCCAGCGACGCCCTTCGCGACTACGCCGTCGAGAAGGTCGGACGCATCGTTGCCAAGTACCTCAAGAACGCCGTCGAGGCCCACGTGATCCTGGCCTCGAACCGCCACCGCCAGCACAACCTGGCGGAAATCAACATCCACGCGTCGCAGTTCGACATCTCGGCCCACGCCGAGAACACCGACCTCTACGCGGGCATCGACCTCGCCATCGACAAGGTGGAGGCCCAGCTCCGCAAGCACAAGGACCGCATCAACGACCGCAAGGGTCGCGCGAGCCTTCCCGAGATCGCCACGATGATTCCCGTCGACGTGGTCTCCGAGCACGACGACCAGGGCGCCACGCGCGTGATCGAAACCGAGACCATGCATGCCAAGCCGCTGTCCGTGGACGACGCGGTCATGCAACTCGAACTCACGCATTCCGAGTTCCTCGTCTTCCGCAACTCCGCCAACAGTTCCATCAGCGTCGTCTACAAGCGGCGCGACGGGCACTACGGGCTGATCATCCCCACCGCCTAAGGTCCGCGCGTGCGCCTGTCGACGATCCTGGACCCGAGCTGCATCGTCCTCGACGTCGGCGCGGGATCCAGGTTTGACGTGCTCGCGCGGCTGGCCTCCCCCATTGCAGCGCTGCGTCCCGAGCTCGACGGCGCGGCCATCCTTGCCGAGCTCGACAAGCGCGAACGCGAGAGCAGTACCGCCATCGCCGATGGCATCGCGATTCCGCACGCCAAGGCCGGCGGCCAGGATGTCGTCACCGCGAGCTTCGGTCGTGCCACCGCTGGAGTTGATTTCGACTCCCTCGACGGCAAGCCGACCCGGCTGCTGGTGGTGCTCGTCTCGCCGGCGTCCAACCCCGAGTTGCACGTGAAGTGGCTGGCCCACGTGGCGCGCCTGCTGGCGGACGAACCGACGCGCCGGGCGCTCCTCGAAGCCGCCAGCGTCGAGGAGATCCTCGAGGCATTCCACCGCCGCGAAGGCGCCCTCGATCCCGGGGAAGGGCGCACCACGAAGGACGCCCGATGAAGGACGCCCGATGAAGAAAGAGCCCGCCACTTCCGCTCAGGTGGACGTCGTCGTCGTGACGGGCATGTCGGGCTCGGGGCGCTCGACCGCCATCAACGTACTCGAGGACCTCGGCTACTACTGCATCGACAACCTCCCGAGCGCACTCGTCGAGCAGTTTGTCGCGCTGTTCGCCGGCTCCCAGGTCGGTCCTTCAAGGGTAGGGCTCGGCATGGACGTCCGCGACAGCGGTTACGTCAGTGCATGGCCGGCGGTGCGCAAAGCCCTCGAGAAGGCTGGCCACCGCGTAACCGTGGTGTTCCTCGACGCGGGCGACCACGCGCTGATTCGTCGCTACTCGGAGACGCGACGCGTCCATCCGCTCGGCTCCGGCCGCGACCTTCCCGACGCGATCCTCGCCGAACGGCACCTTCTCGCCCCGCTGGAGCGCGCGGCCGATGTCGTGATCGACACGAGCGAGCTGACCGTTCACGACCTCAAGCGACGCCTGCGTTCGTTCGCCGAAGGCAGCGAGGCCTACCGCGGGCCCACCATCACGCTCAAGAGCTTCGGCTTCAAGTTCGGCAGCCTCGTCGACGCCCACCTGCTCTTCGACGTGCGCTTCCTTCCCAACCCCTACTTCGTGCCCGAACTGAAGCCGCTGACCGGCCTCGAGCCCTCCGTTTCGAGCTACGTGCTCGGCGACGAGCTGGCCGGCATCTTCCTTGAACGCACGATGGATTTCCTCGATTTTCTGCTCCCGCACTACGCGGAGGAGGGCCGCGCCTACCTGACGGTGGGCATCGGATGCACGGGCGGCAAGCACCGCTCGGTTGTCCTCGTGGAGGAGTGCGCGCGGCGGCTGCGCCAGCACGGCGCGGCCGTGGTCGTGCGGCATCGCGACATCGGCCGGGACACCCCTCGCGCGGCCGCCGGCAAAGGCAGGGAAGAAGCGGCGGCCGGTCCCGCCAAGGAGACTGCATGAGCAAGACGACATTGGCCGAGTTCGTGGTGGGCAATCAGCTCGGGCTGCACGTGCGGGCCGCCGCGATGGTGGTGAGGACGATGACGCCCTTTGCCAGCAAGGTCTCGATCCGGGCCGGCACGAGCGTGGCCGATGCGCGCAGCGTCCTCGACCTGCTCACGCTGTCGGCCAGCAAGGGAACCCGAATCGTCGTTGAAGCCGAAGGCGAGGATGCCGAGGCCGCCGTGGCGATGCTCGGCGACCTCATCGCCCGCAACTTCGCCGAATAGTCCCGATTCGGGCGGTTTGACCCCCCCCCCGGTGACCGGTACTTAGCGCGGCCATGGCCGACGAATTCATCTTTACTTCGGAGTCCGTCTCCGAAGGCCACCCCGACAAAGTTTGTGACCAGATCTCCGATGCGGTGCTCGATGCGCACCTTGGCGGAGACCCTTCGAGCCGCGTTGCCTGCGAGACACTCGTGGCAACCAATCTCATCGTGATGGCCGGTGAGATCACCAGCTCGCAGGCCGTCGACTACGAAAAGGTTGCGCGCCAGACGGTGCGCGAGATCGGCTACGTCGGCACCGAGGGTTTCGACGCGGACAGCGTCGAAGTGATCACGCGCCTCGTGCGGCAATCGCCCGACATCTCCCAGGGTGTCACTGTCGGCCAGGGCCTGCACGAAGAGCAGGGCGCCGGCGACCAGGGCCTCATGTTCGGCTTCGCGTGCGACCAGACCACCGAGCTGATGCCGCTGCCGATCTCTCTTTCGCACCGCCTCGTCGAGAAGCTCGCCGAGCTGCGCCACAACGGCACGATTCCGTATCTTCGCCCCGACTCGAAGTCGCAGGTCAGCGTCGAGTACCGCGACGGCAAGCCGGTTCGCGTGGCCACGGTGGTAATCTCCACGCAGCACGCCGATTCGGCCACGCTCGAGCAGATCGTCGCCGACGTGAAGCAGCAGGTCATCAAGCCCATCGTTCCTTCCCACCTCCTCGACTCCGAGACTGTCTACCACGTGAACCCGACCGGACGCTTTGTGGTCGGCGGGCCGTCGGGCGACTCCGGACTCACCGGACGCAAGATCATCGTCGACACCTACGGCGGCTGGGGCCGCCACGGCGGCGGTGCATTCTCCGGCAAGGATCCTTCGAAGGTGGACCGCTCGGCCGCATACATGGCGCGCTACCTCGCCAAGAACGTCGTCGCGGCGGGACTCGCCAGCGCATGCGAGGTTCAACTCGCGTACGCGATCGGTGTCGCGCAGCCGGTGTCGGTGCGCATCGACACCTTCGGAACGGGAAAGATCCCGTCCAACGAGATCTCGCAGAAGCTGCGCAACGAAGTCGACCTGAGGCCGGCTTCGATCATCGAGCTCTTCCAGCTCAAGCGGCCGATCTACCGCAAGACGGCCGCGTACGGACACTTCGGTCGCAACAGCGACGACGGTTTCTTCCCCTGGGAGAAGACCGACCTGGCCGCCAAGCTCGGGTGACCGGGCCGAAAGCCTCCCTCCCTCAAGGAGTTTCCTGACATGCTCAAGAACGACCGCGGATCCCGCGATTCATCGACTCACGCTAACTCATCGAACGCGGCCGCTGCCGCACGGAAACCTACCATGGCGAAGAAGAACGACTACGACATCAAGGACCCCAAGCTCGCGCCGGCCGGAAAGAAGCGCGTCGACTGGGCCGCGCGCGACATGCCCGTGCTCGGCCTCCTCGCCGAGCGCTTCCGCAAGGAGAAGCCGCTCAAGGGCGCGAAGATGGTGGCGTGCCTGCACGTGACGGCCGAGACGGCCAACCTCATGCGTACGCTCAAGGCCGGCGGCGCGGACGTCGCGCTGTGCGCGTCGAACCCGTTGTCCACGCAGGACGATGTCGCGGCCACGCTGGCCATCGACGACCAGATTCCCACGTGGGCAATTCGCGGCGAGGACTCGAAGACCTACCACCGTCACCTCCAGGTTGCCGTCGAGCGCGGCCCGAACCTGACGATGGACGACGGCGCCGACCTCGTCTCGCTGCTGCACACGACGATGAAGCAGTACGCGTCGCGCGTGGTCGCATCGATGGAAGAGACAACCACCGGCGTGATCCGGCTGAAGGCCCTCGAGGCGGCCGGCCAGCTGACGATCCCCGTCGTGGCCGTCAACGACGCCGACACCAAGCACCTCTTCGACAACCGTTACGGCACCGGCCAGTCCGTGATGGACGCGATCATCCGCGCCACCGACGTGCTGATCGCCGGCAAGGTGGTGGTGGTGGTGGGCTACGGCTGGTGCGGACGCGGCGTGGCTTCGCGCGCAGCCGGCATGGGCGCCCAGGTGATCGTCACCGAGATCGACCCGATGAAGGCCCTCGAAGCCGCCATGGACGGTTACCGCGTGATGCCGATGGCCAAGGCGGCCAAGGACGGCGACATCTTCGTCAGCGTGACCGGCAACATGCACACGATCGCGGAGAAGCACTTCCCGCTGCTGAAGGACGGCGCGATCGTCTCCAACGCCGGCCACTTCGACATCGAGATCGACGTGAAGGGCCTGACCAAGCTCGCCAAGAAGATCAACAAGAACCAGCGTCACTGCGTCGACGAGTACATCCTCGCCGGCGGCAAGCGCGTATACCTGCTGGCCGAAGGACGCCTCGTGAACCTCGCCGCGGCCGAAGGCCACCCGGCCTCCGTCATGGACATGAGCTTCGCGACGCAGGCGCTCGCGGCCGAGTGGGCGTGGAAGAGTGCGCTCAAGGGCAAGCTCGACGTGCGCGTGCACGCCGTGCCGCGCGTGATCGAGGAGAACGTCGCGTCGCTCAAGCTGGCCGCGATGGGCATCGCCATCGACAAGCTCACGCCCGAGCAGAAGAAGTACCTGAGCAGCTGGGAGTTCGGCACCGCCTGAGCAGAAATCCGGGACAGGTACGGATTTCCGTCCCGGATTTTTCAGCGGCCGGCGGCGCGGGGGTTGTCGACGGTGAGCTTCTCGTTCACGCAGGCGCGAAGGTGCTCGAGGAGTTGCTCGCGCCACGGTCCCGAATCTGCGTCGCCGGCGTCGATGCGGCGGCACAACTCCTGCGACCACTCGCGCACGCGCGCGGCGATGTCCTCGCTCGCGACCTTGCTCGCATCCTCCCCGAGCAGCGCGGCCAGCCTCTCGAGCTGCGCGCGATCCTGCGCCGGCCCCATCGCGATCTCGCGCGCGACGATGCCCGCCACGTTCGCCCCGACGAGGGCCTTGAAACGCAACCCGCCGTCGAGCCGCGGCGCCACTTCCTCGCGAAGGAACGCCGCCAGGGCTTCGAGCAGTTCGATTGGCGTCGGCTTGTCCTGCATCACTTCCTCCCGCGCGAGCACACAGGGCGTCGCGCGCGCTGCATCGGGAGCTCGTGCGTAGCGTGAGCAAGTCTCACGATCTCGCCTCCGCCGCATGGAGCAGCGCGAGCATCTCCTGCTCGGTCTCGGCCACGCGGCGACCGATGGTGGCCAGTTCCACGTCGGGCCATTTGCCGGCCTTGTGCCGTTCGGCCTGCATGCGGCAGATGATTGCCCACTTCCAGTTGCCGAACAGCTCCCACCAGCTGAGTGCGCGCGCATGGCACGGCTCGCCGCCGGCTTCCTCGTAGAAGCGCACCAGATCTTCGCGCGAGCAGAGGCCGCCGGCGGCAAGGGTGTCGTTGCCGAATCGCCACGTTCTCACGCACAGCCAGCCGAGGTCTTCGACGGGATCTCCGACGTGACAAAGTTCCCAGTCGAGTACGGCGGTCAGCCCCCGTTCGTCGAACATCACGTTGCCGATGCGGAAGTCGCCGTGAACCAGCGCCGGTCGCGTGACGGCCGGGGCATGCTGCTCGAGCCAGCGGGCGACGAGCCGCAGCAGCGGATAGGGGTGGTCGGTGGAGAACGCGTCGAGGATCTGCCGGTAGCGCTCCACCTCGGCCAGCGCGAAGCGACGCGGGTCGTCGCCGCCGGGCACACGCGCCGCGAGGAACGCAAGCGATGGCTGCGCCACGTCGATCGAGTGCGTGCGCGCCAGCTCGCGCCCGAGCTCACCAGGCAGGGCGACGCGCGCGGCGGCGTAGCGTTCATCGCGCAGCAGCCGACGCGCAAGCGCCTCGCCGGGCACCATGTCCATCACGAAGAACGCAGCACCGAGTCCGTCGGTGTCGCTGCCGGCGAAGTGAACGGCAGGCACCGTCACTCCGGCGCCGCGAGCCGCGGCGAGCAGTGCAAACTCCTCGAGACGGCTCCCCTGCGTGCCACCCCCGGCCGCATCAAGCCGGAGCACGAGCGGACCGGGCACGCCGCCGCCTTCGATCTCGAAGGCATAGACGCGGCACGACGCGCCGCCGGCGAGTCTGCGCATGGAAGCGACGACGGCATGGGGATGACCGCGACCGCGCAGGCAGGCTTGAAGGGCATCGCGGAGAAGATCGTCGTTCAAGCGGTTTCAGCCTTGTCTTTGCGGTGGGTAAAGAGTTACATCGCGCCAGTCAATCGGTAGCATTCGTGCGCGGCGCCTGCGTCGCGAGCGGCGGCCGCCACGACTTCCGTTCGCATGAAGCTGCCCTTTTTCAGGTCGCGCAAGCGCAAAGCGAAAGACGAAGAAGCGCGGGCGGCAGCAGCCGCAGCTGCAACGCCCGTCGTCGAGCCCACGCCAGAGCCTGTCCCCGCGCCCAAGAGCAAGCCGCGCCGCATTCCCACCGAACTGGTCGTCGATTCGATCGGCTACGCGCTTGCCGCCGTTCCGTCGCTCGGCCCAACTGTCAAGGCGTGGCGCAAACTCGGCTTCCACGTCAGCGACACCTACACGTGGCAGGGTTGCCATGCAGCCCATATCGACCTCGAAGCCGGCGGCATTCGTTTCGTCGCGGCCGACTCGCACGCCGAGGCGACACCGGCTGCCGACCTCGTTCGCTCCCGCTTGATCCTCGGCGCCGGGCTCTTCGGCTGGACGTGGGTCTGCAGCGAACCGCATCGTTCCGCTCTCGCCATCGGCCAGCTTGCCGGCAACGACTTTCACGAGCACTGCGAGAACTGGGACGACACGATCGTTCAGCTCCCGATGGAACTCACTCCGGCGGCGGCAACCTGGCTGGAACAGCCGGCGCCCGATCCGGTGGTCAAGCCTTCGCACGCGAACTCGATCAACCGCCTCGATCACATCGTGCTGCAGGTGAGCGCATCGAAGGCTGCCGGGCAGACGTACGAGAAGCACTTCGGCCTCAAGGGCAAGACCGCCGCGATGAACGACCGCTACTACGCGTTCCTCAAGGCCGGTCCTTCGCTGCTCGAGATCGTCGGTCCCATCAAGCCCGGGGGCCCTGCGGCGGCCGGGGAGAAGGCGGCTTCCCCTTCCACGCGAATCACCGGCGGGCCCTGGGGCGTCGCGTTCGGCAGCACCAACATCGACGCCACCGTCACCTTCCTCAAGATGGCCGGCATCGAAGTGAACGATCCCCACCGCGCAGTGCAAGGCGGCCGTATCACGGGCATGCCCACTCCGCTCGGCGGCATCCAGCTCGCTTTCATGGGCGAGTAGTGACCAAGACTCTTCATTCGAACCACGACCTCGAGCGATTCGCCTCGCTCGCGTATTCGCTGGCCGACATCACGCGCACCATCTCGATGCGCTACTTCCGCAACGACTACATCACCGAGACGAAGCCGGACGCCACTCCGGTCACCATTGCCGACCGCGAATGCGAGCGCCTCGTGCGCGAACGCATCCAGCACGAGTTTCCGGATCACGGCGTCATCGGCGAGGAACACGGCAGCGACCGCCCCGGGGCGAGCTACGTCTGGGTGCTCGATCCGATCGACGGGACCAAGGCTTTCATCAGCGGTCGCCCGCTGTTCGGCGCCCTGATCGCGCTGTGCCGCGACGGCGTGCCGATTCTCGGCGTCATCGATTGCCCGGCAGTTGACGACCGCTGGTTTGGAATCGCAGGCAGGCCGACCACCCACAACGACATGCCGTGTTCCACGCGCCGCTGCGGCCGCCTCGAAGATGCGCTGCTGTACTCGACGTCGCCGTACATGTTCACCGGAAAGGACGCGGCCACCTTCGACAAGCTGCGCACGAGCGTGAAGTACCCTCTCTTCGGCGGCGACTGCCACAACTACGGCCTCGTCGCGAGCGGCTGGATCGACCTCGTCGTGGAAGCGGACCTCAAGGTTCACGACTGGGCGGCCCTCGTTCCTGTTCTCGAGGGCGCCGGCGGCCGCATCAGCGACTGGTCGGGCAGCCCTCTCAGCCTCGACAGCGACGGCCGCATCGTGGTGGCCGGCGACGAGCGCACCCACAGCGCGGCCGTCGAAGTTCTCTCCGCCTGAACAACCATCCGTAGGCGCTCCGGGCCCGTGTGCGCCCGGAGCGGCGTCACTTCTCGAGACAAACGATCGTTTGGATCCCGCCGGGTGCCCGGGCTACACACCACCGGTCCGGCACCCCGCCGGACGCCATTTCAGCAGGAGACGATCAGCATCATGCAGACCCAGGAGAAGCTCTTCATCGGCGGCCAGTGGTGCTCGCCCTCTTCGTCGTCCACGATCGACGTCGTCTCGCCGCACAGCGAAGAGACGATCGCGCGCGTCCCGGAAGCCCGTGAAGCCGACGTCGACGCCGCCGTCGCCAGCGCGCGTCACGCCTTCGACACGGGTCCGTGGCCGCGCATGCCGGCCGCCGAGCGCGCGGCCCACATGGCGCAGCTCTCGGCCATCCTGCAGGCACGCAGCGAAGAGATCGCCGAGACGATCACGCGCGAGATGGGCTCGCCCATCAGCTTCTCGAACATGGGCCAGGCGATGGCCTCCAACATGGTGCTCGACTACTTCACCGGCCTCGCGCGCGAGTTCGCGTTCGAAGAAGTTCGTCCGGGAATGATGGGCCCGTGCGTCGTGCGCCACGAGCCGGTGGGCGTGGTGGCGGCGATCGTGCCGTGGAACGTCCCGCTCTTCACGATCATGCTCAAGCTCGCGCCCGCGCTCGCGGCCGGCTGTACGATCGTGATCAAGCCGGCGCCCGAGACGCCGCTGGACGCGTACATCCTCGCAGAGGCCTGCCTCGAGGCGGGAATTCCCGAGGGCGTCGTCAGCATCGTCGCGACGGGCCGCGAAGTCGGCGAGTACCTGGTGCGCCATCCCGGCGTCGACAAGGTTTCCTTCACCGGCTCCACCGCGGCCGGACGGCGCATCGCTTCGATCTGCGGTGAGCAGCTTCGTCGCGTGACGCTCGAGCTCGGCGGTAAATCGGCCTGCATCGTGATGGAAGACGCCGACCTCGACATGGCCATCCCCGGCCTGATGGGCGGCGCGATCATGAACAACGGCCAGGCCTGCGTAGGACAGACACGCATCCTCGCGCCGCGCTCACGCTACAAGGAAGTCGCCGAGCGTCTCGCGTCCGCCGTCGGCGCGATGCGCGTCGGCGATCCGATGGACCCGTCCACCGAGTGCGGGCCGCTTGTTTCCCAGCGCCAGCGCGAACGCGTCGAGGGCTACATCAAGATCGGGCGCGACGAAGGCGCCCGCGTTGCTGCCGGCGGAGGCCGCCCCGCCGCCCAGGCGAAAGGTTGGTACGTGGAGCCCACGCTTTTCACCGACGTAAACAACTCGATGCGCGTCGCGCGCGAGGAGATTTTCGGCCCGGTGCTGGTGCTGATCCCGTTCGAAGACGAGAAGGACGCCGTCTCGATCGCCAACGATTCGGAGTACGGCCTGGCCGGTTCGGTGTGGACGGCCGACGTCGATCGCGGCCTCGATGTCGCGCGTCGCGTGCGCACCGGCGTCTACACCGTCAACGGCTTCATGATGGAGTTCGGCTCCCCGTTCGGCGGCTTCAAGAACTCAGGCGTCGGGCGCGAGCTCGGGCCGGAAGGACTGCGCGCCTATCTCGAGTCGAAGCAGGTCAACCTGCCCTGGGGCTACGAACCCACGCTGAGGCAGTAGCCCCGAAAAACCGGGACAGGTACGGATTTCCAGCCCTGCTCCGAAGTTCGAGCCGCCTTCGTCGTTGCGGGTGCCCGCGGCCCCATGGGCCATCACGACAGTCCGGTTTCGTCACGAAAAAACGCCGCTCCCGCAGACTGCGGGAGCGGCGTTTTTCGGCAGTCCGCCGCCGTTCGCAAAAATGGGGTCAGACCCCTTTTCCCTTTTTTCAGGGCGCGGCGGGGAGCTCGTAGGCGACGATGCCGCCCTGGGTTCCGAAGATGTTGCCGTACGGAACGTACAGCACGCCGTTGTCGATCGCGGTGCCGCCGATCACGTTGCCCGCGGGCACCGGCAATGCGGCCAGCTGCGTGCCGACGGTTGTGTCGTACGCGAGCACCGCCGAGGCGCCGAGGTTGCCGGTGAACAGCAGCCCGTTGGCAACCGTGGGGCTGCTCCAGCTCGTGCCCATATTGTCCGACCATCCCGTTACGCCGTCGGCCCCGCCGAAGGAAAGCACGTCGTCGTTGCCCGACGGATACGTGTTGATGTCGTAGAGCGATGCAAAGAACTGGTCGGTTGCCGCTTCGTACGCAACCGCACCGTTGAACAGCCCGAAGCCCGCGAACACCGGCGGCGGTGCCAGCACGTTCGACCACTCGAGGAGGCCGGTCACCTGGTTCACCGCGTAGATCGTGCCGTCCTTGTTGCCCGCGACCGCCACCGGAACCGTGCCGTTGTCCACCGTCGCGAGGATGGGGCCGTTGAGGAAACCGTAGTCGTGGTAAGTTGGTCCACCCACGAAGGACTGGAACTGCTCGGTGGACTGGGTGCGGTGCACCCAGTCGATGCTGCCGGTGGCCGCATCCAGCTTGAAGATGCTCTCCGAGTTGCCGATCGACGGGAACGACAGGCAACCGACGCTGGCCATGTAGAGGTCCTCGCCGTCGGCCGAAGCAGCGGGCGTTGCCGTCACCCCGCCGCCCTTGCCCGGAATGCAGGCGGGGCACTCGGCATCGCTGGTGCACGCCACCGAACGGTCGAGCC
>JBHEOD010000010.1:0-4636 GCA_046261745.1 Binatia bacterium | reverse complement strand
CGAGCCAGCATTCGCCGGCGGCCACCGTGCCCACGCACACCCCCGCCTCCAGGAACGTCGACGGACACGAGGTCATCGAGATGTCGCATTCGATGTCGGGGTTGCTGTTGCAATCGCCGAGCAGGCACGGGGAGCCGGCGGCTTCCGGCCCCGGGCCGCAGTCGGCGTTGGCCGAGCACTCGATGGCCGTGTCGGCGTAGCAGATCTTCTCGGGCACCGTGTACTGGCGCCACAGTTCCACGCCAGTATCGAGGTCGAACGCCACGAGGTTGCCTCGCGTGCATGGCGCATCGTCGTGCGAAGCAATGCCGATGAAGACCCTGTTGTTCACTACCAGCGGGCTCGACCAGGCATGCGCGCCGAGCGGATCATCGGTTGCCGCGTCGGCTTGCCACAACAGCTTGCCCTTCTTGCCGTCGAGGCAGTAGACCTGCCCGACGCTGTCCGCCACCACCACCCGTCCATCGGCGGTCAGCGTGACGGAACTCTGCACTCCGTAGCTTCCGAGTACGCTGCCGTTGTTGGCCGCGCCGGTGTTGAACATCCACTTGAGCTTGCCCTTCTTCTTGTCGATGCCGTAGACGCGGCCGTCCCACGAACTCGTATAGATCATCTTCTGACCGACCGTGACGGTCGAGGTGATGGCCCTTCCACGCGCCGGTGTCGGCGAGTGGGGCGGAGCCACGAACCACCACTTCTGCACGAGCGATGCGACGTTGGCGGCAGTGATCTTCGACTCGAGCGGTGTCGCACGCGTGTTGGCTGCGTCATAGCCGTGCGCGGGCCAGTTGCGCGGCACGCAGACCATCTTGAAACCGTCCGCGTCTTCGGTCCCGGCCTGGGCCTTCGTCTTGAACGAGAACTTGGCCGGCTTGAAGTCGCCCTTGCGGGTCGGGCCCTTGAGCGGCACGACGACCGACTGGTCTGTGGTGCAGACATTGGTGGTGGCAGGCAGCAACGCATCCACGGCTGACTGCAGTGCGGCAAGTCCCGGGAAGTTGTTGGTGTTGCCGGAGATGTCGACGGCCGTCACATCCACGGGCGTGCAGCTTGGGAGCGACGGGTCGGCGTTGCGCAGGCACAGATCGATGTCGAACGTGCACGAGTTGTTCGCGAGGCCGTCCAGGTCGCACCCCGGATCGCCGTCGAAGCAGCGAATTTCCTTCGCGGGCCTGGGCTTGGCCGGATTGTAGAACGGCGCGTTGAGCCGCACCGCGTCGCTGGCGAGCTCGACGTGGCAGTCGCTGGGGGTGTCGCCGCCTCCGCCCTTGACGGGGCAATCCGGCGGACATTGCGCGGCGGCCACGCCCGCCCCGGCGAGCGTGACGAACGCGACGGAAAGAATCTGGATACGGTACTGCATGGGTGGTTCCTCTCGGAGACTGCGGGATCCAAGCGCACGGGACGCGCGCTCCTCCTCGACCCCGGCGCCAACCTAATGGCCTGTGCACAGTCAATGCAAGATGTTTTCCCTCCCGCCGCGCGGCGACGTTGTGGCGGTGCGAAGCCCAGGCTCGCGCCGCGCTTCCACGCAGAAAATGGGGTCAGACCCCATTTTTGGATTCTCCACGTGGGAACGTGCGTCCCTCGCGCGTACTCGTCAGTCGCCCCCACAGATGCGGATCGACACGTGAAACGCACGAGCTTCGCACGTCTCGATCTCGACAAGCGCCGGACCGGAGCGTACTTTGAACGCCTGATTTCATTGCCTGGCCGAGGCGTACACAGGCCTCATTGCCGGCTCAGTGCCGGTGGCCGGGGCCGAGGGGGGACATCGGCGGTCTTTCCTCAGGCAGCGGGGCTCGGGTCCGCTCATCTGCCCCCGCCGACAACAAAGGAGGTGATCCAGTGATCTATTTGTCCCAGGTGAACTGTGAGGTGGTGTCCTCCTAGGAGGACTCGCGCTCCAGCACTTTCGCTGGGTCGCCCCTTCGACAGGGGACCCAAACACCACCGAACTCCGGTAGTCCCGCTTTCACCGGCGGGCCGGCGCATCCCGCGCCGGAAGCGCTACCGGAGTTTGTGTTTCCGCCCCCCCGCGAATCGGGGACAGGTACGAATTTTCCTACCCGCGGCTCGATTTCGCGGACCCGAGAGACGATCCGCATTCAAAAGCAGACCGGCGCCATTTCGCACCATGATTTGGGGCAGGGGCCCATTTTCGCGGGAACCTGTCCTGTCCGGGGTATTTTCTCACCAGAAGTGGCGGGGGATGAGGCCGAGTTCGCGGGCTTCGCGCGAGAGGTCTTCTCGGAAATCCGGATGCGCAAGGCCGATCAGGGCGGTCGCGCGTTCGGCGACAGACTTTCCTTTCAGGTTCACGCTGCCGTACTCGGTCACGACGATCATCATGTCGGTGCGCGGAGTCGTCACGATGTTGCCGGGCGTCAGCGTCGAGACGATGCGGCTGCGACGCGCGCCGCGCCGCTCGTACGTGGACGCCAGGCACACGAACGACTTGCCGCCCTTCGAAGCGTAGGCGCCGCGCACGAACTGGAGCTGGCCGCCGGTGCCGGTCAGGTGCCGGTGCCCGTCCGACTCGGACGCAGCCTGGCCCTGAAGGTCGATCTGCGTGGTGTTGTTGATGGAGACCACCCGGTCGTTGCGCGAGATCTGGTGAGGCAGGTTGGTGTAGTCCACCGGGTAGCTGCGCACGGCGGGATTGTTGTCCAGAAAGTCGTACTGACGCCGCGAGCCCAGCGCGAACGTGAACACCGCCTTGCCCACGTCCATCTGCTTTCGTGAACCGTTGGCCACACCCGACTCGATCAGGTCGATCATGCCGTCCACGAACATCTCGGTGTGGATGCCGAGATCCTTCAGGCCCGCATCCTTCAGTGTCGCGCAAACCGCATTCGGCATGCCGCCGATGCCGATCTGCAGACACGCGCCGTTCTCGATCTGCGAGGCGATGGTCGCGGCCACGCGGCGGTCCACGTCGGTGACCGGCGCGCTCGGAAGCTCGGAGAGCGGTTCGTCGCCGCCGTCGATCACGTGATCGACATCGCTGATGTGAATGGCGTTCTGCTCGCCGTCCACGTTCGGCATCGCCCGCGTTGTCTCGACGATCACCACCTTCGCACGCTCGGTCATGGCCTTGAGATGGGCATTGGTCGCGCCGAAGTTGAACCAGCCGTCCGCATCCATCGGCGTCGCGCGGAAGCACGCCACGTCCACCGGATCGAGGAAACGGCGGTAGTAGTCCGGCGACTCGCCGAAATTCATCGGGATGTAGTTGCAGCGGCCGTCCACGTTCCTCGAGCGGTCGTACGCCGAGAAGTGCCAGTTGAACCACAGGAAGTGGCGGCCTTCCGGGTCGCATTCCAGGACGTCCTTGGGTCCGACCGTCACGCAGGTGCGGATGCGGACGCCTTCGAGCTCTTCCTTGCGCAGGGCCAGGGCCCGGTCGAACAGCACCGGCGCCTGGAACGAACCGCCGAAGTCCACCCAGTCCCGTGACTTCACGATGGCGGCCGCGTCGGTGGCGGAGATGGTCTTGTTGCGCAGGTCGTCCTTCATTGCGGATGCCTCCCGACCGGCGACGCGAGATGGGATCTCGAAACGGACGGACTCGGCGAGACGGCTCTCTTTTGCCGGCGGCACGGTACGGATTTCATGCGTGCACACTGCCGCAGCCGCCGAGCGAGGCCAAGGGCACAGCAGAAAATGGCGTTCCGGAATGGCGCACGCCGCCGGGCCGTGTGCTAAAACTTGCGCAGCCGTGGTGAGCGCAATGAACCTGGAAGAGGTGCTGCCCCCCGGCGCCGTGCTGCTGGACCTGAGCCTTCCCGACAAGGCCCACGCACTCGCCCACATGGCCGGCCTTCTGGCCGCCGCTGCGGGAACCTCCACCGAAACCATCGAAGCGGCCCTTACCGCCCGCGAGGCCCTCGGCTCGACCGGAGTTGGAGGAGCGGTGGCGCTGCCGCATGCCCGCCTTCATGTGCTGCGAGGCACACACGCGGTGTTCGTGCGACTCGCATCGCCCATCGCGTTCGACTCGATCGACGACAAGCCGGTAGACCTCGTCTGCGCGGTTGTCGCACCGGACGAACCCAATGCCGCACTGCTCTCGGCCGTCTCGGCGGTCTCGCGAGTGCTGCGCGATGACGCGAAAAAGTCGGCGCTGCGCGCGACCGGCGACGCGGCCGAGGCTCGCGGCATCCTGCTGGCGGCCGGGTAGAACGTCCGCGGGCTCGCGTGGGCTTTTCGCAATCACCAGCCGCGCGGCTGGCTCCGGAGCGACCAGATCTGCGCGTCCTCTATCGAGCTGTCGATCGCGACGAGACAGCGCGAGCGGATTTCGTCGCCCTGACGCGCGAGGCGGGTAGCTGGCCTCCAGGCGTGCCGACGTTCGCCATCGACGGCCGTGTATTGGTCAACTTCGACGATACCGCGCCCAGCCACGAATCGCTTATGGCGCTGCTCGACAAATCAGTCGCGCCCGCACTGGGTTTCGAGCTCCCGTGGATCGGGCCGATCGATGTCTCAGAAAGGTCTCGGTGAGCCGTTTAACTTGAACACACCTCCGGGATCATTCACTTCGGCCAAAGCCAGGCCACGTAGCCAACGTAGCCGGCGAGCAACACCCCGCCTTCCCAGCGCTCGAATTTGAAACCGCTCCACAGCATCGGCA
>JBHEOD010000001.1:91811-97557 GCA_046261745.1 Binatia bacterium | reverse complement strand
TGGTGTAGTTGAGCACGCTCGGGAAGCGCCCGAGCAGCACGATCAGCGCGATCGCCGTCGCGGCTTGAACCCAGATGGCGACGTGCGGGGTGCTGTAGCGGAGATGCACGCCCTTGACGGCGCGAAAGAACAGCCCGTCGATGGCCATCGCGTACGCGATGCGGGGGCCGACGAGGACGGTGGCGTTGAGGCAGCTCGCGATCGAACCCAGGATCAACAAGGCGGCCAGCGTGGCGCCCGTGTCGCCGAAGAAGACCCGCGCCGCGGCTTCTCCAACGCGCGTCTCTCCTCGCATGGTCTCGATCGGCAGCGCGTGCAGGAACAGCACGGGCGACAGCGCCAGCCCGAAGCCGGCGAGCGTGACTCCCGTGGTGGCCGCCCCCACCGCATGCGGCGTGGGCGGGCTCGCGGAAAGGCTTGCCACGAGTGGCCCCGCGACGGCCAGCGCGACCAGCGCCGCGATCTTGAACCCCGCGGTGAGGTTGTTGATCAACGCGCCGAGGCGCACGCCGCGATGGTTGATCGACGACACCGCGAGCGTGATGGCGACGGCCACGGCGGTGCGCGCGCCCGCCTCCATGGGCACGAAGCTCGCGAGGCCCTCGGCAAACCCGACGCTCAGCGTGGCGACGGTGCCGGCGTAAATGACGAAGAACGACAGCCAGCCGATCACGAAGCCGGCGCGCGGATGCCAGGCCTCGCGCAGGTACACGTAGTCGCCGCCGGCGTGGGGATACATGGCACCGAGCTCGGCGTTGGCCAGCGCGCCGGCCAGCGACAGGATGCCGCCTACGACCCATGCTCCGAGAAAAAACGAGGGGTTCGGCAGCGCGTCGGCCACGACGCCGGGCGTGAGGAAAATGCCGACGCCGATCACCGACGACACCACGAGCATCGTCGCGTCGAAGAGGGTCAGCTCGGGGCGGAGCCGGTCGAGAGGGTGGCGGGCGGCCTCTACGCGCGGGTTGTCTAGCATGGTGCGAGGCTCTCGAGGCCGCGCAGGTTGAAGCGTTGACCGACGCCATGCAAAGCCGAGTTTCCTGTCGGAGAGGACATCCGTTGGGCCAAACGTCTTTACAGGCGGATTACCCCAGCGTAATGATCGTCCGCGCCGGTCAGCGGGAAGGGCCACTGTTCGGTAGTGCGGGGAAAGCTTTCAGATCATTGCAGTTGGTGGGGCGGCGCCTGCGGCGCTCCTCTGTCCAAGGAGGGATAACATGAATTCGGGATTCGGTAAGGCCACTGCCGCGCTGGCGGCGGTATTTCTGTCGTTCGCGTCGCCGGTGAACGCCGGCGTCGTCGCCGGCGTTTGCGGCGACGAGTTTTGTGAGTCCGCGATCGAAGAGGACTGCACGACCTGTCCGGAAGATTGCGGGACGTGTCCGACTCTGACCACGACGACGACTCTTGGCGAGCCGCCGACCACGACGACCTTTCCCGAAACGACAACGACGTCGTTGCCTCCCGACACCACCACGACGACCGTCCTGGATACGACCACCACGACGCTCGAGGTCGAAGTTGAGGGAGCCTGCTGCTACGGCAGCAACTGCTCGAACCTTACCGAGTCCGGCTGCGCGGAATTCCTGGGCAGTTGGCAGGGGATCCGCACCTCCTGCGAAGATGACGGAATTTGCGTGGACTGCGGCAACAGCTGCGTGAACTTCAACGAGACGTGCGACGACGGCAACACCACAGGCGGCGACGGCTGCAACGAGAAGTGCGCCGAAGAAGCATGCTTCGAGTGCAGCGAACTGCCGATCGGCTGCAGCGGCGCCGGGTTGTCCGTTTGCGCGGTGGCTGAGCTCGAGGCCGCGAGAAACGTGATCGGGCCCATCTGCGAGGGGCCGTCCACCTGCGTTGCAGTCGCGGGCGAGGGTTGCTCGATCTGCGGCGACAACGAGGTCGGCGTCGGCGAAGACTGTGAGGACGGCAACACGGTGGGCGGCGACTGCTGCTCGGCCAACTGCACGTTTGAAGCGCCGGGCTCTCCGTGTCCCGACGGTGAGTTCTGCAACGGCGCCGAAACGTGCGACGGCGAAGGCGAGTGCCTCGCAGCGCAGTCGGGCGCCGATTGCTCCGCGTTCGACAGCGCCTGCGCGGTCGGCGTGTGCGACGGCGAGCTGGACGCATGTGTTGCCGATACCGAGGCCAAGGACGGCGATCCCTGCGAAGACGAAGGCTCCTGCACCGTGGCCGGATCCGGCACCTGCACCGACGGCGAATGCGTCGGAGAAGGCACCACCCTGTCGCCGTCCTGTCGGTGGATCATCGTGGGCGGAACGTCTGAGGTTCCCGTCAAGGTCCGTAACGGCAAGGGTTCGACAATGGATGCGAACGCCTGCGGCGACACCGCGAGGTCGGCGGGCATTACCAACGCCAGCCTCGTCGTCACCGCCGACGCCGCCGACGGCGAGGGAATCCGTTTCTACGGTCCGCCCGAAGTGGCCGGCGACATTGTAACCGGAGGCGCTTCGGTCGGCGCGAATCTCTACGTGGTCGTTCCGGGCACGCAGCAGAAGACGGTGGCGGCGTTGACCACCGTGATGAAGGTGCCATCCGGGGTTGTCGACACCACCGGTGACCATCCTCTCGTCGATGTCTGCGCGGACGACAAGGCCGAGCTGACCTCGGCGGCGACGACGCTTGACGGCATGAATCCGCCCACCCAGGCCCTCGGCACCGCTTCCGGTTTCAAGGTACCCGCGGGCGCGAGCAGGACGATCGAGGTGCTCGATCCGTCGGGAGGCGAGATCGTGGAGATGAGCAGCCTCAAGGTCGCGCACGGAGCCACGCTCACTCTCAAGGGCGACCCCGGCGACTTCATGATGATTCGCGTGACCAGCGGGCGCATGACGATCGGTTACGGAGCCAAGGTGACGCTCGACGGTCTCCTTCCGGAGAACGTGCTGTTCTACAGCCAGGGCTCGCGCTGCCGCTTGTCTCCCGGAGTCGTTGGCGGGGGCACGGTGTTCTGTCCGAAGGCGGCCAAGTTCGTGGTCGGCGTCGGAACCACCTGGTCCGGAACCTTCCTCGGCGGAATGCGGGAGATCCAGGTTCGGCTCGGCGCGAAACTCACGCACGTGCCGTTCATCGGCTTCTGAGCCGCAGCGCTCCCGAACGAACGAAAAGGGCCGCTCCCACCACGTGGGAGCGGCCCTTTTCACGTGCGCCGCGAGAAAAGGGGGTCAGACCCCATTTCCCGGAAATGGGGTCAGACCCCCTTTTTCTTTCAGGCGGCGGCTTCGTCGAAGGTGGGGAGGGACGCGTAGCGGCCGAGGTGCCAGTCGGCGTCGCCGAAGAGGCCCTGCAGCACGCGCACGCGCTTGAAGTAGAGGCCGACGTCCTGCTCGTCGGTGATCGCGATCCCGCCGAAGAGCTGGATCGCATTCTCCTGCACGAACCAGCCGCCCTGCTGGAGCTGCACCTTGCCGGCCGAGATCGCCGCTTTGCGCTCGTCCTCCTTCGCCGAGTCCGCCTGAATGGCGGCCAGGATCATCATGCCCTTGCACAGCTCCACCTCGGCGAACATGTCGGCCGCACGATGCTGAAGCGCCTGGAACGATCCGATCGCCTTGCCGAACTGCTTGCGCTGCTTGAGGTAGTCCACCGTCAGGTCGAGTAGCGTTTGAAGCTCGCCTTGCGCTTCGGCACACGCGGCCGCTGCGCCGCGATCCAGCGCCCACTCGACGCTTGCGAGCGCATCTCCCTCGGTGCCGAGGAGCCGATCGCTCGCGACTTCCACGCTGTCAAAGCGAAGCAGGCCGGTCGAGTGACCGTCCATGCCGTGCACGCGCGTGCGCGTGAGGCCGGGCGCATCGGCATCGACGACGAACAGAGACAGTCCGGTGGTGTCGCGCGACTGCCCCGACGTACGCGCAACCACGATGACGTGATCGGCCGCATGCCCGCCGAGCACCCACACCTTCTCGCCGCGCAGCGTGTAACCCGAGCCGGACTTCGTCGCGGTGGTCTCGCAGTCGAACACGTCGAAGCGCGCCTGCCGCTCGGCGTAAGCGAGCGACAACGTCGTCCGGCCCTCGAGCATCGGCGCGAGGAACTTCTCCACCTGCGCATCGCTTCCGAGCCTGGAGAGCAGGCCGCCCGCGAGCACCACCGACGGGATGTACGGCTCCGGCACGAGGCCGCGCCCGAGCTGCTCGAGGATCAGCGCCACGTCCACGAACGAACCGCCGTAACCGCCGTGCGCTTCCGGGAAGTTCACGGCCAGCCAGCCGTTGTCTCCCATCGACTTCCAGACCTTGGCCTCCCAGCCCACTTCCGTGGTACGCATCTGGCGAAAGCGCGTGACGGGCGAGTCCTTGTCGACGAAGCGTTTCACCGCATCGACCATCATTTTCTGTTCTTCGGTCAGCTCGAAATTCATGTCGTGGTCCTTCTCTGGCCTTGCTCCGGCCTGCTCAGGCCGGCAGTCCGAGGATCATCTTGGAAATGATGTTCTTCTGGATCTCGTTCGAGCCGCCGTAGATGGTGGCGGCGCGCAGGTAGTTGAAGTTCGATGCCATCCAGAGCTGGTACTCGGGCATCGCCTCGGTGGGCGAGTCGAACCAGCCGAGCGCGTTGTGCCCCATCGCATCCATCGCGAGCTCGGTGATTTCCTGCTGCAGTTCGGTGCCCACGGTCTTGAGGATCGAGCTTTCCGGGCCCGGCGCATGGCCGAGCTGCGCGGCCGCGAGCGTGCGAAGGTTGGCCATGCCAACCGTGCGCTGGCGAATCTCGAGTTTGGCCAGCCGGCGGCGGAACGTCACGTCGTCCATCAGCGTCTTGCCGCCCGCGCGCGTGTCCCGCGCGATGCGGCGGATCATCCGGAGCAGCCGTCCCGATTCGGCGACGCCGCCGATCGACGTGCGCTCATGCCCGAGCAGCGCCTTGGCCATGGTCCAGCCCTTGTTCTCCGGACCGACGCGATTGGCCTGCGGCACGCGCGCGTTGTCGAACCACGTCTCGGAGAAGGCAGGCGTGCCGCCGATCGTCAGGAACGGCTTCACCTCGATGCCGGGCGTGTTCTTGATGTCCGCGAGCAGGAACGAGATTCCCTCCTGCTGCTTGCCGTCGGTGCTGGTGCGCGCGAGCACGAAGATCCAGTCGGCGTACTGCGCGTGCGTGGTCCAGGTCTTCTGGCCGTTCAGCACGTAGTCGTCGCCATCTTTCTCGGCGCGAAGCTGCAGGCTGGCAAGGTCGGAGCCGGAGTTCGGCTCGCTGTAGCCCTGGCACCACACTTCGTCGCCGGAGAGGATGCGCGGCAGGAAACGCTTCTTCTGCTCGTCGGTGCCGAACTGGATGATCAGCGGTCCGACCATCGTCAGGCCGAACGGCGACAACGCGGGCGCGTTCGCGCGCGTCATCTCCTCACTGAAGATGTGGCGCTGCGCAGTGTCCCAGCCGGTGCCGCCCACTTCCTTCGGCCAGTGCGGCGCGGACCAGCCCTTTTCGTGAAGAATGCGATGCCAGCGCATCGTTTCCTCGTGCTCATAGTGCCCGCCGTTGTCGGCCTTGTGCTTGAGGTCGGCCGGCATGGCCTCGGCGATGAAACGGCGTACCTCGTCGCGAAAGGCGATCTGGTCGGATGTGTAGGACATGTCCATGAAGGCTGCTCCACCGGGTTCGCACGCGGCCGGTCGGTCCGGCACCGCGTCAACGACTCGTCATTGATGCTTCGATTTCGGGATCGGGCGCCCCGCGGCGCGGCGCGAATACGTAGCGAGCGCATGATCGCAAGTAAACA
>JBHEOD010000001.1:73965-91801 GCA_046261745.1 Binatia bacterium | reverse complement strand
TAAACATGCGTTACTTCGGGATCGTTTCGTCGTGCAGCAGCAATTCGCCGGTCGCGAGCCGGTGTCGCACCCACGCGGCGAGAGCAGCGACGGGAGGAGTTTTTTGCAGCCTGCCGGCTCAACTCTTCGGAAGGGCCGCCAGGATCGCACTCATCATGAACGTGACCGTCTCGACGGATTCGGCGGAATCGAGGTCGTGACGCTTTCTTACCTCGTTCCACGTCTCCCACGAGGCAACCGAACTCAGCGAGGCAACCGCGCGGCGGCGGGCGTCGTCGCCGGTCGCGTCGAGCTCGGCTGCGAACGTACTTTCGATTTCTGCGCGCGCGACTCCGCGTATCCAGTCCAGCCGCCGCGCAACCTCGGCAGAGAACGGCTCGTGCAGCAGGGCCACGCGCCGGACCGGAGTGACGCGCTCGTTCAGGATGCACCAGCGCCCTGCGAGAAGTGCGATGCGTTCTTCGAGCGACCCGGTGACGGGAGCCGGCGGCGGCAGATCCTTGCCCACCCTTTGGATTTGCAGGGTGGCTGCTTCGCTGTGCAGCGTCTCCATGTCCTGGAAATGGCGGAAGACCGCGCGCTCGGACACACCGGCCTCGGCCGCGATCGCACGGGCGGTGGGGCGAAGGCCGCCGGCATCGAGCAGGTTGAGGTAGGCCTCGGCGACGGCGCGCCGCGTCGAGGCGGAACGCATCGTGCGACCATCCTCTTTCTTCGGTTCCCCGGACTTGGGCTCCCCGGATCGCTCCTTCAGGAGCAGGGCGGCAGCGGCGGTGGTGGGGCGCGGAGTCACGGCCGGGACGAATATCAATTGTCAGCCCATCTGCCAACTGTTAGAAGGTCCGGGCGCGTTTTCGCAGGGAGGCGCCCCGGGAGGCTTCGTGATGATCCGTTTTCCGCTTCAGAGATCCCAGGCGTCGGCAGTTTCCCCCGCGGGGGTGGGGGTACTTGCCGCCGTCGTGCTGTCGGTGGCCGGTTCGGCCGCCCACGCCGCGCCGGTCCAGGACTGGGTCCGCACCGAGGTTCGCGCCGACTGCAGCAATTACAATCCGCTGCGCGCCCCGTTCTTCGGCGACACGCACGTGCACACGAAATACTCGGCCGATGCGGCGCTCGCACGCACGCGCAACGATCCTTACCACGCATACGACTTCGCGACGGGAGGCACCGTGGGTCTGCCGCCCTACGACGCGTTCGACGTGCCCGGGCGCGAGGCCACCATCGACCGCCCCCTCGACTTCGGCGCCGTCACCGACCACTCGGAAGGGTTCGGCGAGGCGCGCATCTGCCTCGAACCCGGCTATGGGGGCTACAGCGATCCGCTGTGCCAGAGCATCCGCGATTCTTTCCTCAACGTGTACCAGCCTACCAACGAACTGCCCGAGGCGTTCGTGGAGTTTTTCCAGGCGCTGACGTTTCCCAACCCTTCGCGTTTCCCCGGAATCTGCGGGGACGGACCCGGTTACGCGGACTGCCTGGCCGAAGCGGGCCTCGTCTGGCAGGACACCCAGGACGCCGCCGAGGCCTATTACGACACTACGGACGCGTGCACGTTCACGACGTTTCACGCGTACGAATGGAGCGGCCAGACCGCCGGCAACAATCTTCACCGCAACATCATCTTCCGCAACGCCGAGGTGCCGGCGATGCCGATCAGCTACTACGAGAAGTGGAAGCCCGAGGACATGCGCGCCGAGCTGAAGCTGCAGTGCCTCGACGCGCCGGGCAACTGCGACGTGCTCGCGATCCCGCACAACTCGAACCTCGCCAACGACAAGATGTTCTTCAACCGCACGACCGACAATGCTCCATTCACCGTCGAGTACGCCGAGCTGCGTGCGTCGATGGAGCCCATCATGGAGCTCAGCCAGGTGAAGGGCGAGTCGGAGTGCCGCGCCGGGGTTGTCGGTACCACCGACGAGCTGTGCAACTTCGAGAACAACACCACCGCGAACATCATCTCCGGCAAGCTGGCCAACCACAGCGACTTCTCGCAGTACGCCTACGCTCGCGGCGCGCTAAAGCGCGGTCTTTCGCTCGAGAGACAGCTCGGCGTGAACCCGTTCGCGCTCGGCTTCATCGGCTCCACCGACACGCACAACGGAATTCCCGGTGCAGTCAGCGAAGTGGATTACGGCGGAATCGGTTCTACCGGCGTGGCCGACTCGTCACCGGCCTTCATCCTTGCCGATGCGACGCAGCCGTCGAAGGTGGAGCAGAATCCCGGCGGCCTCGCGGTGGTCTGGGCCGAAGAGAACTCGCGCGATGCGCTCTTCGCGGCGATGCGACGACGTGAGACCTATTCCACCTCCGGCACGAGGCCCATCCTGCGCGTCTTCGGCGGCCGTCCGCCGCTCGACCTGTGCGAGAACGTCGATCTCGACTTCGTGGAAGAGGGTTACGACAAGGGCGTGCCGATGGGCGGCGACATCGGTCCCGTCTTCGGCAAGCGCTCCCCGCGCTTCGCGATCCAGGCCCTCAAGGATCCGGGCGGCCTGAGCACGCCGCTGCAGCGCGCGCAGATCATCAAGGGCTGGATCGACGACAAAGGCTTTACCCACGAGACGGTCTACGAGGTGGCTGGCAATCCGGACAACGGCGCCGGCGTGAATCTCGACACCTGCGCGGAAACCGGCACCGGCTTCGATTCGCTGTGCGCGGTCTGGGAGGACCCCGACTTCGATCCGACCGAGAACGCCTTTTACTACGTGCGCGTGGTCGAGAATCCCGTGTGCCGCTGGCACAAGCGCCTGTGCAACAGCCTGAGGACCTGCTCGATTCTCCTCACGTCCTGCTCGCTCGATCCCTCGCGCACCTGCACGTCGGATGCGGAGTGCGAGGCGCACGACGCCGGCTCCACCTGCACCACCGACTATCCGGCCGTCTGCGTCACCGACGCCGACTGCGAAGTGCTCGGCGCGGGCACCTGCGGCGCCACCCCGGCCGTCGATTGCGGCGTTCCCGCGTCGGTCCCGCCCGCGGCCACAGAGTGCTGCGACCAGGAAGGCAACCCGTGGACAATTCAGGAGCGCGCGGTGGCCTCGCCGATCTGGTACCACGCCAATCGCATGGGCATGGAAAAGGGCAAGGTTGGCTTCAAGGACACGGTGGGCGAGGACAAGCTGCAGCTCGGCATGATCATCTTCGATGCACCGTCCGAGCTCGATCCCGCCGTCAACGACCTGGCGCTGACACTGCGCGACGACGGCACCGTCTGGACGGCATCGATTCCTGCCGCAACCATGGAAGTGAAGAAGCCCGGCCGATCCTACAAGTACAAGGACAAGACCGGCGCGATCTCGGGAATTACGGGCCTCAGCGTGAAGATCTCTGCGAAGGGTGTCGCGAAGATCAAGGTGAAGACCGGGGAGATCGACCTGTCCGGCCTTTCGCGCGAGAACCAGACGCTCGCACTCGACTTCGTTTCGGGAACCTACAGCTCGACGTCCGAGAGAGAGTGGACCTTCAAGAGTCCCAAGCTCTCCCTGGTCCGCTGAGCATCCTCGCGTCGCTGCATTCACGCGCCGCGGAGAAAACGGTCTCGACCTGATGCCGAACAATTCGCGGCTCGCGTACCTCCTGCGCGCCCCGGCCCTGCACTTCGCAGTGGCCGGGGCGCTGTTGTTCACGGCCTCGCGCGCGGTCGAGGGCAGCGCGTGGACCGGGAGCGGTGCCGACCTCGAAGCGCGCGTCATCGTGGTGGACGCCGACCGCATCCGCGGCCTCCAGCGCGACTACAAGCTGGCCAACCTCGGCCGCGCCGACGAAGCCGAGACCCGGGCGCTCATCGACAAGACGATCGACGACGAGATCCTCTTTCGCGAGGGGCTCGCGCGCGGCTTCGAGCAGGGCGACCGCGCGATCTCCTGGCGCCTCGTGCAGAAGATGCGCTATCTCGGCGAAGACAACGGCGAGGACCTCGCCACGCTGTACGAACGAGCGCTCGCCCTCGGTCTTCACCTCTCCGACCCGGTCGTGCGCCAGGTGATGGCCGAGAAAATGCGCCTCGTGGTGGGCTGGGCAGCGCCCCCGGCCACCGACGAAGAGCTCGAAGCCTGGTACGCCGAGCACAAGAACGATTTTGGCCAGGCCGCGCGGGTGACGTTTCGCCACGTGTACTTCGATCGCGGCCGGCGCGGCGCCGAAGCGGCGAAGCAGGCCGCCGAGGATGCGCTTCTGAAGTCGACGGGGCAGGGCGCCGAGGTGGAAGCGGCCCTCGGCGGAGATCCGTTCCTGATCGGCAAGCGGCTGCATGCGCAGAGCCCGGCCGATCTCGAGAAGTACTTCGGTGCGGCGTTCTCGAAGCAGGTGCGCTCGATGACGACCGGCACCTGGCAGGGGCCGGTCGAGTCCGCGTACGGCTGGCATCTCGTCTTCGTCGAACAGCGCCTCGACCCGAACGTGCCGCCGCTGGCGGAGGTTCGCACGCGGGTGGAGAAGCAGTACGAGAACTCGCGCCGCGCCGTGCGCGTCGCCCAGTACCTGGACAGCGTGCGTCCCAACTACACGATCCGTGTCGAAGACAGCGCCGTGCGCGGAGATGATGGTGAGTGACATGTTGCGCGCGTCGATGCGGGTGATCCTCGCTGCCGCCGCCGTGGTATGCATCGCCATGGATGTGCCGTCGGCGTTCGCGCACGCGCTCGACCCGGTGCTTTTCGAGCTGCGCGAGAAGCCCGACGGCGGCTACGACGTCACGTGGAAGGCCCCGAATGCGAAGATCCCGGGTGTCAACCTCGTTGCCGTGCTTCCGCCGGAATGCCGTACGATCGGTGAGGTCGAGCGCCGCGACGAAGACGATGCGACGATCTCGACGTGGACGATCGATTGCGGCGGCAGCCTTGTCGGCAAGACCGTGGGTATCGACGGCCTCGAGAGCACCGACGCGCTGCTGCGCATCGCGATGCTCTCGGGTGCGGTGGACCGCCGCGTGCTCGGTGCCGACCACGCCAGGGTCACGGTGGCCGCCGAGCCGAGCCGTTTCGACGTGCTGCGCGAATACGGACGCCTCGGCATCGAGCACATCGCCGGCGGCATCGACCACCTGCTTTTCGTCTTCGGCCTGCTGCTGCTGACCGGCGGCACGCGCCAGCTCGTCGCGACAGTCACGGCTTTCACGCTCGGTCACTCGGTGACGCTGGCGCTGGCGGCACTCGGACTCGTCTCGGTTCCTCAGGGGCCGGTCGAAGTCGTCATCGCGGTGACGATCTTCATCCTGGCCGTCGAACTCGCGCGTGACGTGGGCCCGCGCGCCACGCTGCTCAGGCGGCGACCCTGGGCGATGGCGTTCTCGTTCGGCCTGCTGCACGGCCTCGGCTTTGCCGGCGCGCTGCGCGAAGCCGGCCTTCCGGCGAGCGATGTGCCGCTTGCGCTGCTGTCGTTCAACCTCGGCATCGAAATCGGGCAACTCGCATTCGTCGCGGTGGTGCTCGTCGTTCTCGCGGTGCTGCGTTCGGTGCTGGCCTCCATGCCGCCGTGGCTTGGCCGCGTGCCGCTGTATGCGATGGGCACGGCGTCGGCGTACTGGATCCTCGAGAGAGCAGCAGCCCTCGTCTGACGCGGGTAGACGCCGGGTCGGTACAGATTTCCGTTTTCCGGACCGTCCGATCACCCGTCCGTGTCCCGGGTTCCCGCGTTCGATCCGTCGCGCTTCTAGCGGAGGCTGCGGCGCAGCAGTTTGCCGGTCGCACCACGGGGCAACTCCGCCGTGAAGCGGAATTCGCGCGGTGTCTTGTAGGACGCCATTCGCACGCGGCACCATTCGCGTAACGCATCGGCGCCGGGTTCGCAGCCTTCACGCGCGACCACGAGCGCGACGACGCGTTGTCCCCACTTCTCGTCGTCGACGCCCATCACCATGCTTTCCGCAACGTGCGGATGCTGGTCGAGCACCTGCTCGACTTCCAGAGGCGCGACGTTCTCGCCGCCGGTCACAACGAGGTCGTCCACCCGGCCCGACACGGCGAGGGATCCGTTGTCGCCCAGGCGGCCCAGGTCTCCGGTGCGGAGCCAGCCGCCGCGCAAGGACGCTCGGTCGGCCTCGGCGTTGTCGAGATAACCACGCATCACGGTCGGGCCACGCACCAGAATTTCGCCGATGCCCTCGCCGTTTCCATCGTCATCGGCTTTGTCGATGCGCACCTCGACGCCTTGCAGCGGACGGCCGACGCGGCCGCCGGCGGCGTCGCTGCTTGCGGGTTCGGTGGTGCAGATCTGCGAGCAGGCCTCCGTCATTCCGTAAGTGGCGGCGATGGGCAGGCCCGCTTCAAGCGCGCGGCGTCCGAGGGAGGGCGACAGCGCCGCGCCGCCAACGAGGACACAGCGCACGCGCGGCGACACCGCGCCGTCGAGGCGGTCGAGCACGCGCGCGAGCATCGTCGGTACCATCGACACGATCGTCGCGTCGCCGCGCTCGAGGGCCTGCGCTGCACGCGCGTCGTCGAAGCCGCTTTCCAGCAAAACCGTGCTGCCTTCGAGGGCGGAGCGTACGAGGATCGCGAGGCCCCCGACGTGGAACAGCGGCAGCGTGCCGAGCCACGTATCCGCTTCGCCATGGCCAAGGCGCTGCCGCGACGCCGCGGCGGCGGCCGCGTGATTGGCGTTCGTCAGCACGACGCCCTTCGGCGCGCTCGTGGTTCCCGACGTGTACACGATCGTCAGTGCCGCCGCCGGGTCGAGTCGCGCTGGCGCCGCGAACGACTTGGAAGCCAGCCCGCCGTCGAGGTCGTCGAAAGGATGGACGACGCTCGCGCCGCAGGTGCCGATACCGTCCACGAACAGCCGGGGAGCCGCGTGCGACAGGATGCGACGGGCTTCCGGCTCGGCGAGGCGCAGGTTGAGCGGCAGCATCGCTGCACCGAGCATCTGCAGCGCGTGAAGAATGGCTGCCATGCGAGGATGCGGCGCCATGCGCACGGCCACCACGTCGCCGCGCGCGACTCCGAGTCGCGAAAACCCGGCGGCGAGGTTTTCCGAAAGAGCGGCGAGCGCAGCCCACGTGACGCCTTCGCCGGCGAAATGCATTGCCGTCTTTGCGCCGTGCCGGCGTGCGCATTGCGCGAGCCACGGAGAAGCGACGCTCACGACGCGGATCCTCCGACGCCGCCCCTCACGACGGCGCACCGCCGACGACGGCGTCGATCTCGAGGCCGAGTCCCGGACCGTAGACGGGAATCTCGCCGGCGGCGTCCTCGCCCTCGTCGAGCAGGAAGAGGCCGCCGAGCCCGACCGCGCTCGGCGGGACGCCCGCGCGCTCGTAGGCAGCAGCCGCGACGTGCGCAGTGGCCGCACGTCCGACGGCGCCCTCGATCGAATCGGTAAAGACCACCTCGAGCCCGGCGCGCGTCGCTGCCGCAGCCATCTCGAGCGCGGCCAGCGGTCCGCCGACGCGCTCGAGTTTGAGCACGAGCACGCGAAAGCCGCCGCGCGCGATTGCGAGGCGGAGGTCCTTCATGTCGCGGACGGATTCGTCGAGCGCGATGCGTCGCGGCAGGTCGAGCTGCGCAGTCTGCGTCGCATCGGAGAGAGGCTCTTCCACGAACGCGGCTCGCACGGGTTCGAAAGCGTCGAGCGCGCGCCGGGCGTCGTCGAGGCTCCATGCGCCGTTCGCGTCGAGGCGCAGGCCGGCCGCGTCGCCGATCGAGTTGCGTACGGCGGTCACGCGCGCGACTTCGGCAGCGAGGTCGCGGCCGCCCACTTTCACCTTGAAGCAGGCGATTCCCCGGCGCGCGTGCCAAGCCGCGGCGCGGGCCATCGCGGCCGGATCGTCGTCGACGAGCAGAGCGCTCATCGACTGCGGCAGGCACGGATCGGCGGCGCCGAGCACGGCGGCCAGGCTGCAGCCGCGGCGGCGCGCTTCGAGATCGAGTAGCGCGGTCTGTACCGCGGCGCGCACGGCGCCGGGTGCGGCGGCCTCGAGGCTCCATTCAAGCAGGTCGGCTTCGGCGAGCCCGTCCCGGCGAATGCGTTCGACGAGCAGGCGAAACGTCGAGGCGACGTCCGGCGCCGGCGCCGCCGCCAGCCAGTCCACGCTGCTCCCTTCCCCGATGCCTTCGCACCCGTCTTCGGCGGTGAGATGCAGCAGCCGCACGGCGCGCGAGGTGACGGGGCCGCGTGCACCGCGCAGCGGCCGGCGAAGGGGAATGGGCTGCCGGACGATAGTGGCGTCAACGATGCGGCCGCTGAGTTGGGGAACGACGACGTCCATCGGTACCCGCGCGCTACCCGCCCGCGGCGATGCCGGAGCGGGTGACCATGAGCGAGTCGGCGAGGATGACGCCCCGCGCGGCACTTCCGGCGTGGGCGTGGATGCCGTCACGGATGGCCGCCTCGCAGCAGGTTGTTCCGGCGGCGATGCCGGCGGCCAGGAGAAGCCCGTGGATGAGTTGCAGGCGTGCCGTTGCGGCCAGCGATGCGTTGAGCGCGCTACCTGCCCGCGCGCCGACGTCGCGGACAGCGCGATGGGCGAGCGGCACGGCAGCCAGCGACAGCAGCACGCCCGGGCCGAAACACGTTACGAGCAGCAGCGGCCACGCCATCGCGATCCAGACGAACAGCGCGTACTGCATTCGCGCGCCGCGTTCGCCGAGGCGCACGGCCATGGTGAGCTTTCCGGCGGCGGCGTCGGTCGGGATGTCGCGCAGGTTGTTGACGACGAGGATGGCAACGGCGAGCAGCGCGACCGGGATGGAGGCGAGCAGCGCGAAACCGAGCGCGGCCGTATCGGTGCGCTGCAGCCACACCGTTCCGATTACCGGCACGAGGCCGAAGAACACGAACACGAACAGATCCCCGAGCCCCAGCGACGCGAGCGGCCTCGGCCCGCCGGCGTAGGCCCACGCGCACAGCATCGAGAGCAGTCCGACAACGAGGATCGCCGCGCCGCCGCGCCACACGAGCGGCAAGCCGAAAACGACGGCCGCGGCGAGCATGCCGACGAACGCGCGCCGCATCTGCACCGCAGGGATGAGTCCTGCCTGCACGGCGCGGGTCGGGCCGAGCCGCTCGGCGGTGTCGATGCCGGCCGCGGCGTCGAAGTAGTCGTTCGCGAAGTTGACGGCCACCTGGATGCAAAGGGCCGCGAGCACCGTCGCCGCCGCGATGCCCACGTCGGCCGCCCCGCGCGGCGGCGCAATGGAAAGCCCGACGACAATCGGCACGAGGCTCGCCGTCAGCGTGCGCGGCCGCGCCGCCATCCACCACGGAGAAATGGGGTCAGACCCCATTTTCTTCAGAGGAGTCGGCGGAAGCGTCTTCGTTACGCATCCCATTTTTCAGGGGAGGCGGCGGAAGCGGGTGAAGTCGGGGGTGCGCTTTTCGACGTAGGCGTTGCGGCCCTCCTGTGCTTCCTCGCTCATGTAGAACAGCAGCGTGGCGTTGCCGGCCAGCTCCTGGATGCCCATCTGGCCGTCGAGTTCCGCGTTGAACGACGCCTTGAGGCAGCGCAGCGCGAGCGGGCTCAGCTGCAGCATCTCGCGGCACCATTCGATGGTGGTGGTTTCGAGGTCGGCCAGCGGCACGACGGTGTTCACCAGTCCCATGTCGAGCGCTTCCTGCGCACCGTACTGCCGGCACAGGTACCAGATCTCGCGCGCCTTCTTCTGTCCGACCACGCGCGCGAGGTAGGACGCGCCGAGGCCGCCGTCGAAGCTACCCACGCGCGGACCCGTCTGCCCGAAACGCGCGTTGTCGGCCGCGATCGAAAGATCGCAGACCACGTGCAGCACGTGCCCGCCGCCGATCGCGTAGCCGGCAACCATCGCGACCACTGGTTTCGGAATGCTGCGAATGAGCCGCTGCAGGTCGAGTACGTTGAGACGCGGCACGCCATCCTTGCCGACGTAGCCCTGGTCGCCGCGCACGCGCTGGTCGCCGCCGCTGCAGAAGGCCTTGCCGCCTTCGCCGGTCAGGATCACGACGCCGATCTCCTCGTCCTCGCGCGCGCGCTGGAACGCGTCGATCAGTTCCATCGTCGTCTGCGGCCGGAACGCGTTGTGAACCTCCGGCCGGTTGATCGCGATGCGCCCGATCCCCTCCGCCTTGCGGTAGGTGATGTCCTCGTACTCATAAGCCGTCTGCCACTGGATCACTGGAGATACCCCTTGTCCTGCATGCTGAGGAAGCCGTCGACGAGCGCGACGAACTCCTCCGTTTTTTCGAGATGAACGTTGTGCCCGGCGCCGTCGACGATCGCGCAACGCGCGTTGGGCAGCGCTGCGCGCATCTCCCGCGCAATGTTCGCGTACTTCTCGTCGAGCGCGCCTGCGATCAGCAGCACCGGCGCATTGATCTTGTGGAAGTGCCCGCCGAGCCAGTGCTGGCTGCCGGTGCCGGCGTGGCGCAGGCTGCGCGCGAGCGCGTCGGCGTCGTTCTTGAGGCGCCGCGCCCGCTGGGCGGCCAGAACGCCGGCCGGCAGGTTCTTTTGCGTCGCGAACAGCGGCAGCTCTTCCCACGCGGCCACGAACGCTTCGAGTCCGTCGCGCGTCAGTGCCGCCGCGCGGCCTTCGTCTTCGCTGCGCCGGGCCGCGCGCTCGGCCTCGTCCTCGATGCCGGCCGAGCCGCCTTCGAGCACCAGGGACGCCACGCAACCCGGCCGCGTCGCCGCGAAATAGAGGGCCGTGCGCGCGCCGAGCGAATAGCCGATGATGTGCCCGCGCGGCGCTTCGAGCGCCTCGAGCACCGCCTCGATGCGGTGACACGCCGAGTCCATGCTGCAGTCGTTGTCCTCGCGCGCGTCCTCGGCCGCCCCGTGCCCGGGAAGATCGAAGACGGCCAGGCGCCGGCCGCTTTGCAGGTTGGTGGCCACGTCGTGCCAGTCGTCCTTGCAGCCAAGAAAGCCGTGGAGCAGCAGCACGGGAATGTCGTCGGACGGTTCGCTCAAGCGATTCTCCTTTCTGGAACGGCTGGTTCGTCGCCGGCAGGCGTGCAGGCAAGGACGGCGCTCGCCGCGGCCGCTTGCGCGCTGCGAACAATTGACTGCTGCGCGACGCGCGCGGCCTCGCGCTCCGTGCGCACCTCGACAACCGCCGGACCGGAAGCCGAGGCGGCAAGCCCGGCGGCCAGTGCATCGTCCAGGCTGGAAGGATCCTCGACGCGCGCGAAGAACCCGCCGCCGAGCGCCGCGACGACCGACAGATCCGCGCCGTGCGGCGTGCCGAAGAAACGCTCGAAGACGTCCTCGCGGCCCGCGAGCGCGTCGCGAAGCGGAAGGTACGAGAAGATGCCGCCGCCGTCGTTGTTCACCACCACGACGAGAAGCGCAATACGCTCGCGCGCGGCGAAGGCCAGTGCCGCCGAGTCGTGAAGGAAGCTGAGATCGCCGACCACGAGCACAGTCGGACCGGGCGAACTTGCGGCGATGCCGAGCGCCGTCGACAGCACGCCGTCGATGCCGCTGGCGCCGCGATTGGCCATCACGCGCAGCCGGCGCTCGCTGCCGGCGAGGAACGCGTCCGCGTCGCGTACCGGCATGCTGTTGCCGACCACCAGCGTCGCGCCGTCGGGGAGCACGCGCGCGAGGCGGCGAAGCACGGCCGCGTCGAACAGGGTAACCTCCGAGTCGAGGCCGTCGTCGAGAGCGGCGCGCGCGGCGGCGGACAGCGACGTCCATCGCGCGCGCCAGCTCAGCGCGGCAGTGCCCGCTGCCGGCGCCCCGCCCGTAGTCTCCGCGGAGGCCGCCGCCGGCGCTGCGCCCGCCGCCGCGCAGCTTGTCGCGAGCGCCGCACAGAACTCTTCTGCACCCGCGCGCACGACGGTGCTCGCCGCGCGCATCGGATCGGGCCACGCGGCTTCGTCGACGACGACACATTCGGCCGGCCACGCGTCCTCGAGCCAGCGCTGCACGGATCGCGGCGCCGGCGTGAGCCCGAAGCGCAGGATCGCGTCAGGGCGAAGCGCCGCGCGAAGCGCGTCGTCGCGCAGCAGCGGCTCGACGGCATCCACGACGCGCGAGCGGTCGTGCGGGCCGAAGCGCAGCCCGCACAGCGGGTCGGCCAGGATCGGCCAGTCGAGCGCTTCGGCAACCGCGGCGATGGACGCGGCCGGCAGCTCGCGCCCGGCGCACACGATCACGCCGCGCGTCGCGCCGGCGAGCCGCGCGGCGATCTCCCCAATGTCGGCGTCACCCATGACACTGCCGCGCACGACGCGGGTGAATCCCTGCCCGTCCGCACGCGCGCCTGCCTCGAAGCGCTCGCGCGACGGAAAACTCGCGTCCACGAACGGTTCGCGCAGCGGCACGTTGAGGTGGACAGGACCGCCTTCGCCTTCCAGTGCAGCAGCGGCGGCACGCGAAGCCAGCGAACGCAGCACACGCGCGGCGCCGGTCGATGCGTCGAGCAGCGGAACGTCGACGGCCCAGCGCGCGTGCGAGCCGAACAGGCCCACCTGGTCGATGGTCTGCGGCGCTGCGCAATCGCGGAGTTCCGGCGGTCGGTCCGCGGTGAGCAGCACGAGCGCGCCACCGCCGAGCGAAGCCTCGATCACGGCCGGAAGAAGGTTGGCCGCGGCCGTGCCGGACGTGCAGACCAGCGCCACCGGCCGGCGCGTCGCGCGCGCGACGCCGAGCGCGAAGAAGCCCATGCTGCGCTCGTCGGTCAGCACGTGCGCGACGACGTCGCTGCGCTCGGCCACGGCCAGCGCGAGCGCCGTCGAGCGCGACCCCGGCGCCACGCAGGCGGTGCGCACTCCGGCCAGCACCAGCTCGTCGAGCAGCGCGCGCGCGCAGAAGAGGGCGAAGCTGGTGTCCATGGTCGTCAGGCCGCGCACTCGTCGTCGCCGCGGCCGAAGTACGGCAGGATGCTGCCCATCTTGCGCTCGGTCTCGTCGAACTCGCGCTCGGGCGACGAGCCTTCGACGATGCCTGCTCCGGCCCACACGTGCGCGCAATGGTCGTCGAGCAGGGCCGCACGCAGCGCGACGGCAAGCTCGCCGTCGCCGGCGGAAGACACCCAGCCGACGGCACCGCCGTACCAGCCGCGGTCGGGTTCCTCGCTCGCGAGCTGGCGGCAGGCCGCCTCGCGCGGCGAGCCGCACACGGCCGGTGTCGGATGCAGCCGCGCGGCAACGTCAAAAAGGCCGAGCGACGGCGACGGCGCGAGCCGCGCGTGAATCGGCGTGTGCAGGTGGTGGGCCTCGGGCAGCCGCACCAGCGCCGGATCGGACGGCTCGTCCAGGTGCAGAGCCAGCGGCGCGAGCGCGCTGCGGATCGCGTCGACGACGATGCGGTGCTCGCGACGCTCTTTCGCCGACGTCGCAAGCTCGCGCGCGAGGGCCTCGTCGTGCGACTTCGAGATGCCGCGCGGCGCAGTGCCGGCCAGCGCATCGGCGAGCACGTCGGTGCCGGCCAGGCGCAGCAATCGTTCGGGACTCGAGCCGAGGAACGTGCGACCGCTCCAGCGCAGCAGGAACGTGAAGCAGGACGGGCGCGCTTCGGACAGCGCCCGCAACAGCGCCGCAATTTCCGGCTCGGAGCCGGTGCGGACGGTGTGGCGGCGGGCGAGCACGATCTTCTCGAGGGTCCCGGCGCCGATCGCCTCGACGGCCGCTTCGACGCGCCGGCGCCAGGCGGCCCCGTCGTCCGCGCGCGAGGCAGTGGCCGCCGGGCGCGAACCCGGCGTGCAAGCCAGCAGCGTATGCGGCGTCTGCTCGCGTCCGGCCGGGTAAGTCACGTACATGCGGCGCACACCGTCGCTGCGCACCCACAGCACGCGCGGCACGAAGAAACGCAGCGACGGAAAGCCTTCCCACGGCGATGCCGGCGCGTCGTCTCCGAAGGCGAAGCCGCCGACCGCCAGAGGCACGGCGGCGTTGACGTCGTCGATGCGGCCTCGCAGGCCTTCGAGCGCCGTCGCCGCGTCGTGAAAGCGCGTCGGCCCCGACGCCTCGATGCTCGCGACTGCGCCCAGCGCCGCGATCTCGACGTCGCGCTCGTCGCTGCGCCAGTAGAACGCGGGCTCGCCCGCTGCGAGCGCGATTGCGTCCAGCGGATCGGCCACCGCGTCTTCCGCCAGCGCAGCGCGCCGCATGCGCGCCGGGCCGGCGTTCACGGCAGGCTCCGGACGGCGGTCACGATCTGCACCGCGCCCATCATTGCGCTTTCCTTTCGGATGTCGGCAAAGCCTGCGCGTGTGAGCATCGCCTTGAGTTTCGGCCAGCGCGGCAGGTAGGCGGCCGATTCGGGAAGGTAGGAGTACGCCTTCCTGTCGGCGAGCACGCGTCCGACCAGCGGAACCACGCGATCAAAGTAGAAGGAATGCCCGAGCCGCACGACGGGGTTGGCGGGACGGTCCACTTCGAGGAGCCCCACGCGACCGCCGGGCCTCAGCACGCGAGCCATCTCGAGGAAGGCGGGCGGCAGGGACGCGAAGTTGCGCAGCGCGAAGCCGCACACCAGCGCGTCGAACGCGCCGGAGCGCATCGGCAGGCACATGGCATCGCTGCGTACGAGGGCGCCGCCGAGTCCTCGCGCCGCTGCGTGATCCAGCATACGGGCCGCGTAGTCGGTGGCAACAACCGTGGCACCCCGCTCACGACACATCTCGGCGAAGTCGCCGGTGCCGCACGCCACGTCGAGCAGCAACTCCCCGCGCGAAAGGCGGATGCGGTCGAGCGTGAGGCGCCGCCAGTTCTGGTCGAGGCCGAACGTCAGCAGGCGGTTCATGCGGTCGTAGTGAGGCGCGATGCGGTCGAACATCTCCTCGACGACCACGGCTTTGTCGGCGGCCGAAGGAAGTGTCATCGCCAACTCACGTTCAGGCGGGTGCGCGACGCGACTTTGAGCGCGAACGAAAGCGTGGACGCGTCGCCCTTCTTCCTGAGGCGGCGGAGCGCCCGGTTCACCAGCACGCGCTGGAAGTGATGCGCGACGATGGCGGTGACCACCGGCAGGATCTCGCGAAACGCGCGCGCAACTTCCTCGCCGTTCTCTTGCTGTGGGTCGCGCGCCTTGCTGCCCGATTCGCCGCCGTGCTTCTTGCGCACGTGGTCGTCGAAGAGGTCGATGGCGGTGTCGCAGGTCTTGCGCACCGCGCGGTCGTGGCGCACGGCCAGCGCGATCAGACTGGCCAGTGGGAAGCCGTAGGCCAGCAGCCGGATCGCCCCGCGCGCCGCCGCGAGGTCGCCCTCGCCGTAGCGGCGCCGTCCGTCCGGCGTCTCCTGCCCGTCGGCCAGGCCCGCTTCCTCGACCGCCCGGATCAGCGTGGCCGGCACTCCGAGTTGGCCGGCCAAGTCCTCACTGGAGTAGGCAGCGCCGTCGGTTTCCTCCTCGAGGGCGGCCAGCAGCGCCGTATCGCTGCGGGAGTCGGTCCCTTCGGAGTCGGGATTGCGCTCGAGAAGCAGGCGAATCGCCTTGAGGGACAGGCCCTTGGCTGCCATCGAGCGGATCAGCCGCAGGCGCGCGAGATGCTCCTCTTGATACACGGCCTTGCGGCCCGAGCGTCCGGGGAGGGGCAGGAGCCCCCCGGTCTGGTAAAAGCGGATGGTGTCCACCGACACCCCGGCGGCCGCAGCCAGGTCGGCAACTTCGTATTCCATGAGCGCGGACTCTTAGAGTAGATACTCGAAAGGTCAACGCGGCGGCGCCCGCTCGGAGTAGGCCAGCGTCGTTGCCTTGAAGCGACCACAGGAGTGCCGGGTGAACTCGCGGCGTGCCACGCTGACGGGAATCTTCTCTCCACGTCGCCGGCAGTTGAAGACTTCCAAATTTTTTGCGGCTTCATTGAAATTGTTGTTCACGCGTCGCCGGCGATGAGCGGACCGGCCAATCATTGGCCGTACGATGCGATCCATCGTTTCCGGCCGGCGCCGATTTTCGATGGTCAGCATCGAGCCATGAAGGCATGATCCCTTGATGAGCAATTCCCGCTCCCCGCGACCAACCAGCGGGAGCAATCCGACACTCTCCGAGGGAACCGACAAGGCGCTTCACGAATCCTCGGCGCGTCTTCACGGTGTCCTCGAGAGCCTGGCCGACGGTTTCTTCACGCTCGACGGCGACTGGCAGTTCACGTACCTGAACGCGGCCTGCGAACGCTTGCTCCGACGCCGGCGCGAGAACCTCATCGGCAGGCAGATCGGCGCCGAGTTTCCCGGGGCTCCCGGCGATGTCTTCTACGAGAACTATCGCCGCGCGCTCGACGAGAAGCGCATCGTCGAGTTCGAGGCGGTCTACGGTCCGCTCGCGCTCTGGCTCGAGGTTCGCGTGCATCCCACCGAGGAAGGCTTGGCGGTCGTGCTTCGCGACGTGTCGGAGCGCCGCCGCGAACGAGAAGCGCTGCGCGAGAGCGTCGAGCGCTTTCGCGGCGTGGCGCGCGTGACCAGCGACGCGATCTGGGACTGGAACATCGGCGAGGACGTCACCTGGTGGAGCGAGGGCATGGAGAAGCTCTTTGGCCACTCGCTGGCGGCCATGGAGGACCGGACCTCATCGTGGTCGCTTCATATCCACGAGGACGATCGCAACCGCGTGCTCGTCTCCATTTACAACGCCGTCCAGGGAACGGCCGAGGAGTGGAGCCAGGAGTACCGCTTCGGCCGCGCGGACGGCACCTGGGCATGGGTACTCGATCGCGCTTTCCTGATTCGCGACGCCCAGAGGCGCGCGGTGCGGATGGTCGGCGGCATGAAGGACCTGACCAAGCGTCGCGAGGCCGAACTCGAGCTGGCGCGGCTCAATCGCGCCCTGCATATGCGCAGTGCGTGCAGCGAAGCCGTGATTCGCGCGAGCGACGAGACGGAGCTCCTGACCGAAGTCTGCCGGATTGCCGTCGAGATCGGCGGTTACCGCATGGCTTGGGTCGGTCGCGTGGATAGCGACGAGGCGTGCTCGATCCGCCCGGCGGCGCACGCCGGATTCGAGGACGGATACCTGTCCGAGGTCAGGTTGTCGGCTCTGGAATCGCTACCCGGCGGACGTGGCCCGGCCGGACGAGCCGTTCGCCGCGGACAACCGGAGATTCTCGAAGACCTGCGCAACACCCCCGCGCAGACTCCGTGGCAGACGCGCGCCCTCTCGCGCGGGTATCGCGGCATCGTTTCCCTGCCGCTTCGCGACCGGACCGACACCTTCGGCGTTCTCGGCCTGTACACGGCCGAGGTGCGGCCCATCAATGAGGACGAAGTCGCGCTGCTTCAGAACCTTGCCGACGATCTCGCGTTCGGTGTCGTCAGCCTGCGTTCGCGTCGCGAGCGCGAGCGTATGCAGGTGGCCGTCTCGAAGATGGCTTCGGTCGTGTCGGCGCACACGACGGAGGATTTCTTCGATCAGCTCGTGCGGAGCATGTGCGAGGCCCTCGGTGCCGACCTCGGCTACATCGCGGTCTACCTTCCGGGCATGCCGCGCCGGATTCGCGCGATCGCCGCCGTTCTCGACGGGCGCGCAGGAAAAGTCCCCGATCTTCTTCTCGAAGGTCGGCCAAGCGACGCGCTGCGCACGCAGCAAGAGCTCGTGGTGCCCACCGGGGTAGTCGAACTCTATCCGGCCGCTGTCGAGCTGGTTCCGTTCGGGATCGACGGCTACGTGGGCCGCCGGCTCGACAATTCCCGCGGCGTGGCCCTCGGCGTTGTCGCCGCGCTTTTCCGCGAGCCTATCGTCGATGTCGGCTTCGCCACGTCCACGCTGCGTATCTTCGCGGCCCGTGCCGCGGCCGAGCTGGAACGACATCGTCTCGAAACCCTCAAGGTGAAGCAGACGGAGATCCTCGAACGCATTGCCGCGGGGGCCCCGCTGTCCGAGGTTGCCGAAGCGGCCGTGCGACTCGTCGAATCCCAGATCGCCGGCGCGATGAGCGGAGTTGCGCAGTTCGAGGAGGAAGGTCGCGTGCTGCGCCTGCTGGCGGGG
>JBHEOD010000001.1:56026-73949 GCA_046261745.1 Binatia bacterium | reverse complement strand
TTCCCCCGCCGCTGCGCGAGGTGGTCGGGAGCTTCGAGGTGGCGGCGCTCGGCGATGCCGTTTCGTGGGACCGGCCGCTGATCGTTGCCGACATCGCGACCGATCCTCTTACTGCCGCTTATGCCGAGATGCTCTTGCTCAACGGCGTGAGCGCCGCTTGGGCGGTGCCGTTCCTCGCGAGCGACGGCCAGCCGCTCGGAAACCTCAGCGTGTACCTGCCTGTTTCGCGCGAACCGGACCCGGACGAAGTGGACATGATGGCCGCCTGCGCGCGCCTGATCGGCATCGCGATCGAGCGCGAGCGTTCGCACGCCGCGCTTCGCCGGAGCGAGGAACGCGTACGTGCCACGTTCGCCGCGGCAGCCGCCGGCATCGCGATCAGTTCGCTCGGCGGCGGCGGGTTCTTCGTGCAGGTAAACCAGGCCTTCTGCGACATGGTGGGCTACACCGCGGAAGAGTTGCGCGGCCTCGACGTCAACACGCTGACGCACCCCGACGATCTCGCCGACGGAGTTGCGCTTGCGTGCCGACTGGTCGCCGGCGAAATCGACCGCTTCGTTACCGAAAAGCGCTACCTGCGAAAGGATGGAGAGGTGGTCTGGGCACGCGTGAGCGTGTCGCGGGTACCCGCCGGAGACGGGCCCGGAACCGACCTGATCGCGGTGACCCAGGACATCACGGCGCTCAAGCTCGCCGAGGACGCGCGCCAGTCCCTCGAGAATCAACTGCGGGAGGCCCAGAAGATGGAAGCCGTCGGCACGCTTGCCGGCGGCATCGCGCATGACTTCAACAACATTCTCGGTGCCATCCTCGGCAACGCGGAACTGGCGCGCCTCGACTGCGAGGGCAACAAGGCGGCCCTCGAGAGCCTCGGGGAGATCAAGCGCGCCGGCCTCCGGGCGAAGGAACTGATCCGGCAGATCCTCTCGTTCAGTCGTCGCGAGGCACCCGTCCGGCGACCCGTGGCGCTGATGCCGATCGCCGAGGAATCGGTGCGGCTGCTCAACGCCACGTTGTCGTCGCGGGCTCCGATCAACCTGCGAGGAGCCGCCGATCTCCCGGCCGTCAACGCCGACCCCGTCCTCATCCTGCAGGTGCTGCTCAACCTCGGCACCAACGCCGTTCATGCGATGTTCGGACGACCGGGCAGCGTCGAGATCGACCTCGAAGCGCTTGTGCTGGACCGGGGATCGACCCGCCTTCATCCCAATCTCAAGGCGGGCTCGTGGGTTCGCTTGTCCGTTATCGACAGCGGCCACGGGATGGACGAGGCGACGCGGCAGCGGATCTTCGAACCGTTCTTCACCACCAAGCCGGTCGGTGAAGGAACCGGCCTCGGATTGCCGGTCGTGCACGGAATCATGCGCGACCATGAAGGCGCCATCGTGGTGGAGAGCACGCCCGGCACCGGCACGCGCTTCGACCTGTACTTCCCCGGGCTGACCGCGACGCGCGACGACGTCGCTGCTGCTGCCGGGCGGCCGCCCAACCGCGCAGCCGGTTCCCGCGACGGTACCGGACACACCATTTTGTACATTGACGACGATGCCGGGCTCCTGTCGCTCGTCCAGCGATTGCTCAGCAGGCGTGGATACGAGGTGGTGGCCCACGTGGAAGGACAAACGGCCGTGCAGGAGTTGCGCAAGGATTCGGATCGCTTCGACCTCGTGCTGACGGATTTCAACATGCCGCGCATGTCGGGCATCGACGTTGCGCGTGCGGTGCGCGAGATCCGGGCCGACCTTCCCGTCGCCATCACGTCGGGCTACATCACCGAGGCGATGCGCGCAGAGGCGGACGCGGCCGGCGTGCGCGCGCTGATCTTCAAGCCCGACGTCGTCGAGGCACTCTGCGACGAAGTTGCCCGCGTACTAGCCGAAGTCAGCAAACAGTAGAAAAGAAAAAAGGGGTCAGACCCCATTTTCGCAGCGGCACGACGCGCGTTCAGGAAAATGGGGTCAGACCCCATTTTTTTGCGCCCGCTTCCCCGATTCGCGCAGGGGAGCCAGCCCCATTTCTCAGGCGCGGATCTGGACGTCGGTGCGGCCTAGCCGGACTTGCACGCGTCGAGTGGTGCGGTCGGCAGGAAATTCGACGGTGTTGCCGGGAACGACGCGGCCGTCCATCCGAAGCTCGACCACGCCGCGTCCGGTGCCTTCGGGATTCTCGACCAGCAGTTCGAGCGCTCCGCCGTTCTTCGTCCGCAACGTGGCCTCGAAGCGAGGCCACGACGGCGGAAGGCACGGATCGATCCGCAGCATTCCCTGTCGAAGGCTCAGCCCGAGGATTCCCTCGACGGCGGCGCGATACGTCCACGCCGCCGACCCGGTGTACCAGGTCCAGCCGCCGCGCCCGACGTACGGATCCGTCGAGAAGATGTCGGCGGCCACGACGTAGGGTTCCACGCGATAGCGTGCGGCCGCGGCCGCATCGCGCGCATGCTCGATTGGATTGAGGAGGCGAAGAAGCGCCAGCGCCCGGTCGGCGTTGCCGGCGTTCGCGAATGCGAGCGACAGCCACGCGGCGGCGTGCGAGTACTGACCACCGTTCTCGCGCACGCCCGGCGGATAGGCCTTGATGTAGCCGGGGTCGCGCGGGGTCTTGTCGAACGGCGGCCACAGCAGGCGGGCCACACCGTCCTCCTCGCGTACGAGCTCGCGCCAGGCCGATTCGAGTGCGATCGCCGAGCGTGCCGGATCGCCTGCGCCGCACAGCACCGACCACGACTGCGCGATCGAATCGATCCGGCATTCCTCCGACTCGCTCGATCCCCACGGGCGCCCATCGTCGTCGTACGCACGACGGTACCACGCGCCGTCCCACGCGCAGGCCTCGGTGGCCGCCGCCAGCTCGTCGGCGCGCCGGTGCCACGCCGACGCGAGGTCGTCGATGCCGCGCATGCTGCAGAGCCGCGCGAATCCATGCGCAGTGGCGATGCCGAACCACGCCAGCCACACGCTCTCGCCGCGGCCGTTGCGGCCGACGTGGTTCATGCCGTCGTTCCAGTCGCCGCCGCGCATCAGCGGCAGCCCGTGCTCGCCGCGCGTCATGCCGTGCTCGAGGGCCCGCACGCAGTGCTCGAAAAGCGGCGCGCAGGTGGTGTCGTGCTCGAAGAGCGCGTAGCGATCGTGTTCGTCCGGCCCCAGCGGCGGCGCCACCAGAAACGGGACCGCTTCGTCGAGGATGCCGATGTCGCCGGTCGCTTCCACGTAGTGCGCGGTCACGAACGGAAGCCACAGAAGGTCGTCCGAGCATCGCGTTCGCACGCCGCGACCATCGGGCGGATGCCACCAGTGCAGCACGTCGCCTTCGGAGAACTGCCGCCGCGCGCACTCGACGATCTGGTCGCGAGCCAACGCCGGGCTCGCCAGCAGCAGCGCCATCACGTCCTGCAGCTGGTCGCGGAAGCCGAACGCGCCGCTCGACTGGTAGTAGCCGGTGCGTCCGAGGATTCGTGACGACAGGCACTGGTGCAGAAGCCAGTGGTTGACCATCACGTCGAGCGCCGGCTCCGGCGTGCGAACCTCGAGGGCGGTGAAAATTTTCTCGCGGCTCGCCTGCGAGGCGGCCCGGACGGATTCGACGACTTCGCGACTGCGCCAGCGCCCTGCCAGCCGTACGGCCTCCACGCGATCGCGTCCGTCACCGAAAGCGAAATGGGTGCCCATCTCTTCGCCGGGCCCGATCTCCACGTGAACCTGCAGCGCCGCGCACGGATCCGGGCCCGGCCGCGTGCTGTTGCTGAGGCCCCAGCGCATCAGCGCAGCGGGGATGCGCAGACTGCCTTCGCGGCCGAGGAACTCGCTGCGATTGGTGGTGAAGCCGTGCGGCTCCAGCTCGCAGGCCAGGAATGCGACGCGTTCGGCAAACAGCGCGTTCCACGGATTGCGCGCCAGCAGCGCGTGGGCGCCGGGTTCGTACTGCACCACGAGCAGTGCGCTTCCGGTGGCTCGCGTCATCCCCAGCACCAGTTCGACGTAGTACGTAGCGGTGATGCGGCGCGGCCTCCCGGCAAGATCGCGAAGCCGCAGCTGGATCACCTTGACGGGTTCGTCGTGCGCAACGAACACCACGATTTCCTGCTCGAGACCGTGGTCGCGGCGTCGCCAGGTGGTGTTGCAGGACGTGTGGCGCACTTCGACGGCCGCGCCCTCTTCGGACAGCATCGGTGACCACACGGCGCCGGTTTCCTCGTCGCGAAGGTAGAGGACTTCCGACGGACGATCTCCGACCGGGTCGTTGCGCCAGGTAGACAGGCGTCGCTCCGATGCGTTGCCGCTCCACGTGTACCCGCCTCCCGACTCGGTGACGAGGGTTCCAAGCTGGCCGTTGGCGAGCCCGTTCGACCACGGGACCAGAGTGCACGTGCCCTCGGGCGGATGAATCACGTACTGGCGTCCGCCGCTCGCAAAGCCGCCGATGCCGTTGTCGAACAGAAGATGGCGGTCGCGCTCGAGCGCGGCTTCCTCCGGGGCCGCTTCCAGCACGTCGGTAGGCACGAAGGGCGGCGCGTGACGAGTCTCGGCATGCACGTCGTGAAGCTGTTCCTGGAGGCTGCGCGCCCCGTCGAGTTGCACGCGAGCCGTCACTTTCAGCAGGACGAGGTCTTCGGGACGTGCCTGGTCGGATCGCACCAGGTGAATGCCGCCGCGGCGCCGCAGCGAGGCGAGCACGCCGAAACGTTCGAGCGTGGCCTCGAGCGCGTGTGCCACCACGTCCTCGTAGCCGGCCGGCTGCGAGTGCACGACCACCAGGTCCACCGCAATGCCGCGCCGGGTCCATAGCGCGTGGGCACGCACGAGTTCGTCGAGAATGCCGCTCTCGGAAGCGTGCGCGAGCATCAGCAGCAGGATCGGAAGGTCGCCCGAGATTCCCATCCGCCACAGGTCGCTTTGCGACAGCGTGTTGGCGGCGATGAGCTCGGGTGCGCAGCGAAGCGGCGTGTGAGGCTGGAGAACCAGCGACAGGAGCCGCTGGTACCATTGCAGCATGCCCGGATCGACGTCGTAGCGCGCGGCCTCGCGCGCGCTTTCGGTGGCGGCATCCGTCAGGGTCCAGTCGAGCGCGGCGGAGCTGTTGCAGCGCTGGGCGACCGCCACGACCGACGCGCGCGAGGAGCCGGCCAGCGTCGCGAAAGCAACGGTCTCGGTCGCGCCGGCTGCCAGTTCCATGGTGGCTTCGAGGCTCGCGATCGGGTCGAGGTCGGTGACTGGCGTCGTGGACGCAGGCTTCTCCCGGTGGAAGTACGCGGGGCGCCGCATGTCGCCGAGGCGGCCGAGGAAGCGCTCGCGAGAGACTTCCGAGCCGGACATGCGCACGTTCGGTCCGCCCGGGAGCAGGCGATGCAGCAGCACCAATGGAATTTCGCCGTCGCCGCGCGGGCGTCTCACGAACAGGAGTCCGTCCATCTCCGGCACCGGCTCGGCGCGCACGAACAGTCGCGAGAACGCAGGATGCTGCCGGAACTGTTCAGGCGGCGCGAGGACGATCTCGGCGTAGGAGACGATCGCCAGGCGCCGGGCCCGGTCGCTGCCGTTGACGACGCTGAGACTGCGGATCTCGATGTCGTCGCCAGGCGCCACGTACACTTCGAGGCGAATGCCGATCCCGTGGTGACGGTGGTGGCACTCGATCATGTGCGGATGGAAGACCACTTCGAAGTCTTCCGCCGCGTTTGATGAAGGCTGGCGCCCCACCGACCAGATGGTGCCGTCGTCGAGATCCTGCACGTAGATCCACACGCCCGAGTCGTCGAGCGTGCTGTCGGGAGACCAGTTCGTCAGCGCGCGTCCCATCCACCACATCCCGCCGCCTCCGGACTCCGTGTAGACGGTGGTCATGCGGGTGTTGCCGATCGCGTGCAGCTCGGGAAAAGCCCCGGACTGCACGGGCCGCCACGGATACGTGGTGCGCCGGGCCGGAAGGTCCTTGCGGCGCGGCTTCTCTTCGATTGCGGCGGGGAACTCGAGCGGCCCACCGGTCGGCGCGCGTTCGCGCAACAGCAGTTCGGTGGTTCGCATCAAAGGATGCGCGTGGAACTGCCGCACCAGCGGAAAATCGCCGAGGTAGTTGTTGAGTGCCGCCAGCGCCATTCCCTGGTGGTGGGACATGTAGGAACGGACCACTTCGCAGGATCGACCTTCGAGCACGCGCGAGGGCGTGAAGTCGACGGCTTCGTGCATCCCGTGCTCTCCCATGGCGCCGAGCTTCGTCAGTCGCTGCAGGTTGGCGGTGGCCTCGACCGGCTGGATCGGCACGGCGAGCGCGGTGGCATACGGCGCCACGACGAGGTCGGCGCCGAGATCGCGCTTGATGCCGAGGCCGGGCACTCCGAAGGCGCGGTACTGGTAGGCGTGCCTGGCATCGACCGCCGCGAACCCCGATTCGGAAACTCCCCACGGGATGCCGTGCCGCTCGGCGAACGCGCGCTGGCCGTCGACGGCCGCGAACTCGGAGCGGCTCAGCAGATCGTCCTCGCCGCCCTTGAGCAGCAGGCGCGGCATCAGGTACTCGAACATCGTGCCGCCCCAGGACAGCAGCGTGATGCGACCGCCGATCCTCGTCAGCGGCCGGCCCAGATGCAGCCAGTGCTTGGCCGGGACGTCGCCTTTGGCGATGGCGATGTAGCTGGCCAGCCGGCATTCGGACGCGAGAAGGTCGTAGTGATGCGTGTCGAGCACGCCGGTGTTCACGTTGTAGCCGATGTGGAAAAGGTTCTGCTCGCGGTCGTAGAGGAAGCCGAAGTCCGGTGCGAAGGCTTCCGACTCGGACGTGTCCTTCAATCTCCGGTAGTCCTCCATCAGCGACATTGCGACGCGGATCGAGCGAGATAGCGCCGCGTCGAGGTCGGCCCGCCAGGCTTCGTGTTCGTCCTTGTTCGAGGCGCGATCGGCGGGCATGTCGGCCAGCAGCGTGCGCGCGCGCCGGCAGCACTCCGGGATCGCATCCAGCGCGATGGTGGGCGTGAGCAGCTCTCGAATGCGCGCGAGCAGCGCCTCGTCGGCCGGCTGCGGGCCTTTCGCGCGCGCGCCGGCCGCCAGGTTCTCGTCGTCGCCAGGCTTGGAGGAGCCTTTTCCCGGTTCCCAGCGGTCGAGCACTGCAAGCCACGGCAGCAGCTCGTCGACGTCGCCGTCCATCGCCCGCAGGTGCCGGTGCACGCGATCGAGCCAGATGCGGATCTCGCGCAGCGCAGACAGGTGCAGCAGCTCCTTGTGCGACTCGATGGTCTCGAGCAGTAGTCCGTCGAGTTGCGCGGAGAGGTGGTCGCACAGGTCGCGCAGCGTTGAGGACCACGCGGCCGGGTCGTTGCGTGCCAGCAGCACGCGCCGACGGATGGCGGCGGCGCACGTCGCGAGCGAGCCCGCGCCGGCGGAGGGTTCGCGCACGAGGCGGCCGAGCGCTTCTTCCAGCCACCCGAGCGCATCCATCAGCCCGTCCCAGCGCGCGGTGGAAAGCACCGGTGCGCGCATCGCCTCCGGACACAGCCCGGAAACGGCGATCAGTGCCGCGGCCAGGTTGCCGCTGTCGACGGTCGAGACGTAGGCCGGCAGCAGCGTCTTGCGCGTTCGCGTGTCGTACCAGTTGAGCAGGTGTCCGCGGTGACGTTCGAGCTGCGCGAGGTTGTCCAGCGTATCGGCCAGCCGCAGGGCGAGCTCGCGCAGGCCGATGTAGCCGAGGTTCCACGCGGATGCGGTCGACAGCAGCAGCATGCCGATGTTGGTCGGCGACGTGCGGCGGTCGACGACGCCGCTCGGAGTCTCCTGGTAGTTGTCCGGCGGAAGCCAGTGGCCGTCGGGTCCGACGAACGTCTCGAAGAACAGCCACGTCCGGCGGGCAAGCCTGCGAAGGAAGATGCGTTCGTCCTCGCCGACGTCCCGGGCGCGGCGGCTGCGCGGCGCGCTCACGCGGTGCGCGATCTCCGGCGAGACGACCCACAGCAGCAGCAGCGGGGCGGCGGCTGCCAGCGCCTCGGGTCTCAGCATCGAGATGGCGGCGGCGAGAACGGCGACGGTGGCTGGCGCGGCTGCCATTTCCTTCCAGGTTTCGGCGCGGGTGACACCTGTCTCGAAGCGGGCCGCGATCTGCGAAGCCGTCTGCCACTGCAGCAGGTGCTTGTGCGTCACCGTCATGCGCACAAGTGCGCGCACCACGGCGTCCAGGATCACCCAGGATTCGAACGGGAGCAGCATCAGCATCAGCGCCGCGCGGCGAAACTGGTCGCCGGCCTGCCACTGCCAGGTGGGTACGTCCTCGTGCTTCGCGCGCGGCGGCCGGCGGCGCGTGACTTCGAGCGCGAGGTCGAGAAGGCCGTGCGGGACCAGCGCGGCAACGGCGAAGAATGTCCACGCCACCGGTTGGACCGGCAGCACCAGCCAGCCGAGCACGATCATCGCCAGAAGGGCGGGGGAGAACGTGCTGCGCCGCAGGTTGTCCAGGATGAACCAGCGCTGGAGGACGCCGAGCGAGTTCGGCACGCGGTCCCCGGCGCGAGTCGCAACCTTCGGCAACAGCCACGGCAAAAGCTGCCAGTCGCCGCGCGTCCAGCGGTGGAGCCGTCGCACGAACGCGAGGTAGTGCGGAGGGAAGTCCTCGTACACGACCACGTCGGTGGCCAGCGCGGCGCGACCGTGGATGCCCTCGAAGAGATCGTGGCTCGCGAGCGCATTCTCGGGCACGAGATCGTCGAGGCTGCGCATGAACGCGTCGACGTCGTAGATGCCCTTGCCCACGTAGATGCCGGTCGCGAACAGGTCCTGGTAGACGTCGGAGACCGCGCGGCTGTAGGTGTCGATCGTCGAGTCGCCGGCGCAGATCCGCGCGAAGTCCGAGCGCTCCGACGCCTCCGGGGCGATCTCGACACGCGGCTGGATGATGGTGTAGCCGGCGGTGAGCAGGCGGCTGGCCGGCTCGAAGCGCGGGCGGTTGAGCGGATGGGAGAGGATTCCCACGAGCCGGGCCGCCGCGCCGGTGGGCAGGACGGTGTCGCTGTCGAGCGTGATCACGAAGCGAACCGACGCCAGCGCGGCGTCGTTACCTTCGCGCCGGAACGTGGCGTTACCGGGGCTGCGAAGATGCCGGTTCCACTCCTCGATCTTGCCGCGCTTGCGCTCCCAGCCCATCCAGCAGCTTTCCGCTTCGCTGTAGACGCGCCCGCGATGTGCGAGATGGAAACGGTCGCCATGCTCGATGGGAAAACGCGCGTTGAGCTCGCGAATGCCGCGCGCGGCCCGCTCGAACAGGTTTTCGTCGCCCGGCAGGTGCTGTGCGGACGCATCGGCAAAGTCGGTCAGCAGCGCGAAGAGGAGCTGCGGATCCGGATTCGACAGGAAGTGGCGCTCGAGCATGTCGAGCAGCCGGTCGATCTCCTCGTCGCTGGTGAGCATGGCCGGCATCACGACGGCCGTTCGCCAGCGCGCGGGAATTCCTTCGTGGAAGTCGAGCTTGGGCAGCACGCGCGGTGCCGTGGCGCGGCTGACGACCCATTGCACCAGCGCCACCGCGAGCGCGACGGCAGCAGGCGTTGCGGCTGCGAGACCGAGCAGCAACATCGGCCAGGCCGCGTCGCCGGCCGCGAGCAACGCCGCGGGAAGGCCGAGGGCGGCAGCCGTGACCGTTGCGATGGCGCCCAGGTAGGCCTCCAACGCATGTCGACCGATCGCGCGGCGCGCGCGCACGGTGAGCGCCGGGCGCGCGCCGACGCGTCGTTCGAACGCGTCGCGGCCGCGTCCGATGAGCCAGTGGCCGACGTGCCCGCACGGCGCCGGTGCGCAGTCGGCCTGGTCGATGTGCTCGCCCGCGCATCCGCACTTGCCGGCAGGCGCCGCCTGGAACTGCGCAGCGAGGGCGACGGCTTCCGCCGCGACGTCCTGTTCGGTGCGACCGGCCACGTCCGCCATGTCTTCGACGGCACGTCGGTAACGGTCGCGCGTTTCGCGATCCGACGTGCTGTATGCGCCCGCCGGATCGCCGGCCAGCACGGCCTCGATCACGCTGGTGCGGTCGACGAACTGGCTCCACGAGATTGACGAGACGGCGGTGAGGCCACGGATGGCTCGGCCGAGGCGCTCGGCGTCCGCGAAGTCCCCGAGCAGCGGCTCGAGCTCGGATCGGCACGGCGGAGCGATGCCGAGGGTGCGCGAGGACACGTCGCAGACGATCTCCAGGCACACGATGCGCAGCATCGTCGGCACCGCCCACAGCTCGGCGATGCGCAACTGGTTCGTGCGCTGGTAGTCGATCACGAAGTTCGTGACGGTGGGCAGGTCGAACTGCACCGAAGTCACGGAGGCGAGAGACCGGGCCAGGTGGTAGACGCGCGGAAGCCGGGCCCCATCTGCGGAGGCGACGGCAGGCAGGCGGCGGTAGTAGGCCGGCGGCAGGTCGCGCGAGATCTGCCGCACCGCACGCTGCACCTGGTGCGCGTTGTCGAGGAGCCATTCGGCGATCTTCTGCTCGGCGCCGCCTTTTTGCGCGACATCGCCGACACGTTCGAACCAGTCCTCGAGCTGGGGCGTGGCCAGCAACATGCGAAGCGTCTGCAACTCAGGACTCTTCGCGGAACGCGGCGTCTGAAACCACTGGCGTGGATGTTGGAAGCGGCCCGCGGGTGATTCGCGGGCGCTTTGCTTCACAGTCTGGCCTGCGTGGGGGCGCGCGGTGCGGACTCGCGCGAGTCGGAGCAGGGATGGACATCGAGACCGGCGGAAGGCGAGCGAACCAGCAGCACAGGTTTGCTGGCGTGGGCGAGGATGTGCATCACCACTAGCCCTTGGGTGCCGTCGCCGGGACCGGAGCCGCCGCACGAGGGCAGCACGATCAGGTCGGGCTCGGCGCGCGCGATTGCAAGCTGGAGCTCGCTCGACACGCGGCCGCTGCTCTCGACGTGCGTCGATACGCAAAGACCGGCCGCGGACAGGCGGGCCCGCAGGTGGTCAAGGTAGTCGCGACCGACGCGTTCGTTGCGCGCGATGAGCCGCCTTTCGAGGTCGAGATCCTCTGTGGTGGGAGGGATTGCACCGGCGCGGGTGAGTTCGGGACAGGGCACCGCATGCGCAAGAATGATGTTGGCGCCGTAGGCGCCTGCGAGCTGCATCGCCCACGGCAGCGCGCTTTCAGACCAGACCGAGCCGTCGAGCGGAACCAGCACGCGCTCGTAGCGTTCAACTGTACACGGGTCTTCCATTGCTGCAGCAGGAACGAGGAGCATCGAGCAACGCACGCCCTCGAGCAGCTTTCTGGTCGTGCTCGCCAGCGACCACATCGTGACGCCGCTCGAACCGTGCGTACTGATCACCGCGAGGTCGACACCGTGATCTTCGATCCAGCGGCTGATTTGCAGCACGGGATCACCCTCGAGGACTTCACCGCGAATCTCGTCCTGCAAGCCGCCATGAAGCGTCGTCGCGCGTTCGACGACTTCTTCCATGTAGGCGATCGCCTGCAGGCGCTTCATGTGCCACTCGAGGGGATCGGGCGTGCAGGGTCCACCATCCTCGCGCGGATCGAGGACGTGCAGAAGGCTCAGCCTGGCACCGAAAGCCGAGGCGATCGCGGCTGCATGCGGAATGGTGCGCTCGGACAGCGCGGAGGAATCGAGACAGACGGCGACGTGAGTAACCAGTTCGGAGATGCGCAATTCCCCGACGCCTTCGGTGCGGGGGTGAATCCATGATTGCCCATTCGACATTGCGTTGCGTTCCTCCGGAACATTCCAATGGTTAGCAGCACGGCGCGCAGAATCCAGATCGAAAGTAATGTTGTGATCCACGTGAGTGCTTCAGCATCGCCGACCGTGTCACGTTTGGGGGACGATGGATACGAAGCGCCACGTGAAAGCTCGCGAACGAGTTGCCGCGCACGAGTTGCGTGCTCGCAGAAGCTACGTGGGGGCCTTATGCGCGTGTGAGTTCGTGTTGGAGGCCACAACGGACGAGCGACGTTGGCGTTGCCGAGTTCGCGATCTTGGAAGTTCAGCTGGTGTGAGGAGCGCTTGGTCTCGGAGGTGCCACGGCTCCCGCCGCACGGCAGGTTGTTCGCCCCCGTTGCCGTGTCGTCAGGCTCCTGCCGTACGCCGGGGACCCCGATTGGTGCACCCACCAGGTGGTCAGCCGCTGGCAGCGGTCCGGTCCGGCAAGCGCGTCCCAAGCCCTTTTCGCCAGCTCCCGGAAGTTGAGGAAGCTCGCGCCGACCCTGTATGCGCCGCGTGCTCGCCGCCGCCTCTTCCGGGGCCGGGGCCGCGAAATGGAGGCCGGCTCTCCCGTTTACGGCACGCGGATGCTATCGACCGGCACCCCCGCCGAGGTAGCACAGGCCGGCCGCAGCGCCCCGGTGGAAACTCTTCGGAGAAATGACAAAGGACGGCCGGCATGCGCCGGCGGCCGCGGCCCACGGGCCGGTCCCCGCGACGAGACATTTTCGAAGGGCCGGAAGCGGGCGGCCGGGCTCGCCGGAACGACGGATTTGCAATGGAGGATAGAACGATGGCCGACGCCACGCAGAAAAACGGCAGTGAAGAAGAGTCCAGGCGGGTTGCAGAAGAGTCCCGCGAACAGGAATGGGCCGGACGCGCCTTCATTCGCGAGCTGTACCTGGGGCAGCTGCCCCTCGACATCGTCCATCCGTTCCCGCTCGCGGGTCGCAAGAATCCCGAGTACGCCGAATGGCATTCCAAACTCGAGGCCTTCCTGCGCGACGAGGTCGATTCCGCCGAGATCGATCGGACCGGCGAGTATCCCGACCACATCCTCGATGCCCTGCGCAAGATGGGCGCCTTTGGCATCAAGATCCCGAAGAAGTACGGCGGCCTCGGCTTCTCCGTCACCGAGTACTGCGACGCGATGGAACTGCTCGGAAGCTACGACGGCAACCTCGTTGCGCTGCTGTCTGCCCACCAGTCGATCGGCGTGCCGCAGCCGCTCAAGGACTTCGGCACAGAGGAGCAGAAGCAGAAATTCCTCACGCGCTGCGCCAAGGGCGCCATTTCCGCTTTCGCGCTGACCGAACCGAATGTCGGGTCGGATCCTTCGTCGCTCGCCACCACGTGCGAGCAGGAGGGCGATTTCTGGGTCCTCAACGGCGAGAAGCTCTGGTGCACCAACGGCACCATCGCCGAGTTGCTCGTCGTGATGGCGCGCAATCCGAAGACCAAGAAGATCAGCGCGTTCGTCGTCGAGGCCGACACGCCGGGCGTCAAGGTGGAGCACCGCAGCCGCTTCATGGGCCTGCGCGCGCTCGCCAACGGCGTGATTTCCTTCACCGACGTGCGCGTACCGAAGGAAAACCTGATCGGCGGCGAGGGCAGCGGGCTGCGCATCGCGCTGACCACCCTCAACACCGGCCGCCTGTCGCTGCCCGCGGCCTGCACCGGTTCCGCCAAGCGCTGCCTCGAGATCGTCAAGGGCTGGTCGGCGGCACGCTCGCAGTGGGGCCTGCCGATCTGGAAGCACGAGGCCATCTCCAACAAGATTGCCGAGATCGCCGCCACCACGTTCGCGATGGAATCCATCTCGAAGATCACCGCGAACATGGCCGAGCGTGGCGGTTACGACATCCGCCTCGAGGCCGCTGCCGCCAAGGAATGGAACAGCGTACAGAACTGGAAGATGATCGACTCGACGCTGCAGATCCGCGGCGGACGCGGCTACGAGAACGAGACGTCGCTGCACGAGCGCGGCGAGGTCGCCATCCCGGTCGAGCGCATGATGCGCGACAGCCGCATCAACCTCATTTTCGAGGGTTCGAGCGAGGTGATGCACTTGTTCATGGCCCGCGAGGCCGTCGACAAGCACCTTCAGGTGGCCGGCGCGATGATCGATCCGAAGGCAACGGCCGCGACCAAGATGCAGGCACTGCCTTCCATTGCGGCGTTCTACGCGGCCTGGTACCCGCCGTTGTGGCTCAAGGGCCTGGCCACGCCGTTCCAGTACGGCGAATGGGGGCAGCTGGCCGGTCACATCCGCTTCGTCGACCGCGGAGCGCGCAAGCTCGCCCGCTCGAGCTTCCACGCGATGGCGCTCTACCAGGCCAAGATGGAGAAAAAGCAGGCGTTCCTGTTCCGCACCGTGGACGTCGTGATGGAGCTGTTCGCGATGTCGGTCTGCTGCTCGCGCGCGAGGCAGATGAAGGAGTCTGGCCATCCGAACGCGGCCGAGGCCATGCAACTCGCCGATTTCTTCTGCGACATGTCGCGTCGCCGAGTGAATGCGTCCTTCCGGTCGCTGTGGAGAAACGACGACGCGCCGGCGGGAAAAGTCACCTCGCGCGTGATGAGCGGCGATTACGACTGGCTGGCCAGTGAGGGCGTGGTCGACCTCAACCTGCCCGAGGACGCCTGGGCGCCGAAGTTCTTCCGCAAGCCCGAGTAGCTCGCGCCGGCGGTGAAACGAGCGAGACGCCGGTGCCCGTCGGCACCGGCGTCTGCGCTTCGCTTCGTGTCGCAGTTCACCCTGTCGTCGTCGTGTCGGCGTGCGCCGCCGGCAGCGCCGTTTTTGACCGAATGCGACGCCTTTCTCGCGTCGACCGGTCGTTTCATGGTGGCTCACTGCGTTTTGGCATGACAATATCGGCCAGTCTTGTCTGCGTCGACGCATTCACGCGTCTTGCTACGTGTTAAGGGGGAGTCCATCCGTGAATTCATCACTCGTCGCCCGTTCGTCGCTGGTCCTCGCGCTGGCTTTCGCCGGAAACGCCTTCGCCCAGGCCCAGGATTCGGGACAGCAGCGCTGCCTTAACAAGTCGTCAGGCAGTGCGCGCAAAGTGGCCAGTGCCACCATCAAGAATGCCGCGGATTGCCTGAAAGGCGGTGCCACCGGCGACCTGCCGCCCGGAGTCACGGCGCAGGACTGCCTCAGTGCCGATCTGCGCGGAAAGGTCGGCAAGGCTCGCTCAAAGGTGAGCGGCCAGGCCACCAAGTTCTGCGGCGCGGCAGCAACGCCCGATTTCGGCTTCACCGACGCGACCACCATCAACGATTCCCACGAGGGAGAAGGCGTCAGTTTCGTGCCGGACTGTTTCGGTGCCGACCTCGATGCTGCTCTGGCCGGCCCCCTGGCCGCCGACGAGCGCGCCAAATGCACTTCGGGCGTCATCGGCCAAACGTCCAAGGTGGCCGACGCGATGCTCAAGGTTTTCCTCGATTGCATGAAGACAGGCCTCAAGAACAGCACCATCGTCGACGCCGCCGGCCTCGACGCGTGCATGGACGCGATCAGCCTGGATTCGCGCGGTCGCGTCGCGAAGGCGGTCGGGCGCATCGAGTCCAAGCTGGCGGCCAGCTCCTGCACCGCCTCGCCCGGAGATTTCTTTCCGGAGCTCGACGGTCCGAACGAGCTTTGTGATCGCTACGGCCACGCGCTCCCCCTCAACTCGGCCACCCTGGCCACCTGCATGGGAGATCGCATGGGCTGCCGCGTCTGCCGCATGCTCAACGGTTCCCACGGCCTGGGGCGCAATTGCGATCTCTTCGACAACGGTGCGATCGACGCCACTTGCCCCGAGTGCCAGAACGGCCTGACCGACCCCGGCGAGGAATGCGACGACGGCAACCCCGTTGACGGCGACGGTTGCACGTCCGAGTGCATTCTCGAGTTCTGCGGCGACGGCGTCATCAACGACGCCGGCACCGAGGAATGCGACGACGCCGAAGCCAACAACGATGCCACTCCGAATGCGTGCCGCACCGACTGCACGCTTCCCGTTTGCGGCGACCTCGTCGTCGACGACGGCTTCGGGGAAGCCTGCGACGAGGGCGGCGTGGCCTCGGCCACCTGCGACGCCGACTGTACGCTGCCCGAATGCGGCGACGGCGTGACCAATCCTGAGTTCGGCGAGGAATGCGACGACGGCAACGACAGTGACGACGATGCGTGCGTGGGCGAGTGCATGAACGCCGAGTGCGGCGACGGCTTCACGCAAACCGGCGTCGAGGACTGCGACGGCGGCGAGTGCTGCACCGGCCTGTGCGAGTTCTCGGTGGCCGGCACCGTCTGTACCGGCGCGGTCAGCAACTGTGTCACTCCGCAGTGCAACGGTGCCGGGGCATGCTCCGGAGCGCCCGCGAACGAAGGCGCCTCGTGCGACGATGAGAACATCTGCACCACCGAGTCGGTCTGCCAGGCCGGTATCTGTACAGCGGACGAGTACTCGGGCGTGGGGCTGGCCTGTGAATGGGTGGTTGTCGGAGCCCCCACCAACAGGACCCAGATCATCAGCAACAACGAAATGGTCTCCGTGGGAGGCCACTGGTGCGGACGGGACGGCGACTTCTTCAGCAGTTCCGTATTCTCCGGTGACATCGTCACGACCCAGTTCGACCAACTGACCTTCCGCGGGATCCGCTTCGGCCCGTTGGTGTCCGTAAACGGCGGCGACATCGTCACCAACAACCGGTCTGTCGTTTCCGACATCTCCGGCTCGTACGCGCTGCCGGGCGTCGCGGTTTCCTCGGTGGCGGCCGGTCAGCTCGTGAACAAGTCGCCGGCCCCCACCTTCTACGACACCACCGGCACCGATCCCCGCGTGGCGAAATGCGACGCGGCCCAGGCGAGCATTGCGACGGTCAAGACGGCCCTCGATGCATTACCGGCGACGGCGAACCTCGGCAGCGCCTACCAGAATCTTCCAACGGGGGCGGCCGCGCCGATCAACGCCGTCAACGTGGGCGGGCTGAACGTCTTCGACATGACGCACATCAACGGCACGTCGGCCGGCACGACGATCACGATCAACGGCGGCGGAAACGCCAACACCGTTGTCGTACTGCGCGTCTCGACGCGCATGAACACGGATGCGAACTGGACGTTCGATCTGACCGGCGGGCTTACTCCGGACCATTTCCTCATCTACGTCTCCAGGAATGGCGGCGACGACCACTGCTGGATCGGCCTGAACAACATCGGTGCCGGAACGCTGTTCTGTCCCGAGGTCAAGTTGAACGTGAATGCCGGAACGCAGTGGTCCGGTGCTGCGTACGGAGGAGCCAGCGGCACGATCGGGCAGGTTCGCATCGGAGAAGACGTGGTGTTCACGTACGCGCCGTTCACCGCCGCTCTGCCGTAGGGTCCGCGACAAGCCGATGCGGGCGAATGTCATGTTGACTTTAGAGCAGTTGGGGTGATCTTCTTGCCCCGGCGGAAACGGGCCGGGATGGTCCCGAATCGCCGACCCCCGGAGGCTGTTGTCATGCATGAAAGTCGCTTTTTTTCGCGTTGGGTATTGTCCGCCGCCTGCTTGGGGGTGTTCCTCTCCCCCGCGATCGGAGTGGCGCAAACGCTCCAGAGCTGTCTCGCCGAACAGATCCAGTTCGCCGGCACAGCGTGTCGCGGGATGGCCAAGTGCTACGTGAAGCCAATGCGCCGCGGCCTCGCCGTGGACCCGGGCTGCATTCCCGAGCGGGAGTCGGAACTCGGTTCGCGAATCCTCAACGTCGAGACTTTGGGTGATTGCCTCGTGGAGCCGGCTGGCCCGACCACAGCCGACATGGTCAGCAACGCCGTCGACGACCTGGCCGCTTCGCTGACCATCACAGGCGGCAAGTGCGCGGCCGGCAAGATGGGGGGCCTCGGGCGGGCCTGCAAGCAACTGTTCCGCTGCTACACCAACTCGGTCTACGCTTCCGAGCCTGTCGACCCTTCCTGTCTGAGCAAAGCCGGCAACAAGGTGACGTCGGTGTTCGACCGCCTGGAATCCCGCTTCGGCGCCGCCTGTGCCACCCTGGGCGATTCTGCTGCCCGCAACACCGACATCGTGACGCTTGCCGACGACGTCCACACCTACCTGCGCGGGGTTGGCACCACCACCACCAGCACCACCGATTTCTCGCAACCTGCGCTGGCAATCACCGCGCCCGAGGATGGCGGGTTCATCAATGCGGATGCTGCCGGTGACGCCATCACCGTGTCCGGTAGCGCGCTGGCAGGTCAGGACG
>JBHEOD010000001.1:51746-56016 GCA_046261745.1 Binatia bacterium | reverse complement strand
CGGGCTCCTGCCCCGAAGACGGTAGCTTCGCGCCCTGCGAGGCCTATCGCGACGATCCCGCCTGCACGTCCTGCGTGGACATGGCCGGCGGCATCGCCGCGTCGCAGTGCACCGGCGCGGGGCCGCTTTGCGCGGACGCGTTCCAGAACCAGGCCTGCGGCTACGCGATCAACACGGCGACTACCTGCGGCGCCGTCTGCTGCCCGTAGTTCGAGTATCAGGGACAGGTACGGGTTTCCGGCTAGCCGAAAGTCTGTACCCGCTCCGTAAATCCTCTCCAGCCGTTTCCGGGTAACCCCCGATTTCGTGCGCTGCGCCGCCGCTGAACAGCTTCCTCGAGCGCAGTTTTTCTGCGTCACTCGATCGGGCGGAAATTTCGCGCGGGGCGGCCGAAAATCATACTAACCTTCTTGTCAGTAGCGGTTGGGTGAGCTTAACCTTAGGGCATGAACCCTGCGGCTGGCACGCGATGAGTCGTCCTCGGCGAAAAATGGGGTCTGACCCCAATTTTCGGACGGGCGGCCGCGGCGGCGATGGTGTTCCGAGGTTTCGGCCCAAGCCCTCCCTCCCCCAGCAAGGGCCGAAAGGAAGTCCGCGCCGGTCATCACGACCGGCGCGGACTTCCCGCTCTGGGAACGCGCCCGTGATCGCATCGCGACAAAAGGCCAAGCCTGATGAATTCGCTTCACGGCATCCGTCGGCCAGACGCGCCGCTCAGCGGCAGTTGAGTTGAGCCGGGCTGCCTTCGCAGGCAGGCGACTCCCCGTTCGGACCGTTCCAATCCACGGACGCACATTCGTCGGCGGCGCCGAGCACGAGCGTGGTGCGCGCGCCGACTGCATTCGGCAGCGTCACACCCGAGTCGCTCCTGCCTTTGATCGTCACGCGCAGGCGCCCGTCCTCGACGCGGCTGCGGTCCTTCACGACAGCCTTGATGATGCCGGCCACGACGCCGTCGCGGTCCGAGTACGACCACGACGTTCCCGCGCCGTTGGTCTTCCACGCCGCGCCGCCGGGCAACTGCGCGTCGAGCGATTCCGGTCCGCTCGTCGAGTCGAGCACAAAGCGCAGGCCCGACACGGCCGGATTCACGCTGACCCAAGGCTTGGGAATAAGCGCCTCGGCCTTGAGGCGCAACGAGAACGCCGCGGCGCGCGCCCGAAGGCGCGGCTTGTCGAGCACGATGCCGCTCGAGCACACGGAAGGGTTGACGCACTGGCATCCGTTGCAGGTCATGCCGCCGGTGCAGTCGCCGTCGTCCTCGCACTCCTCGCTGCCGCACACGAGCGCATCGCCGCAGAGCGAATCGGCAGGCGCGCAGGTGCAGCCGAGGCAGGTCGTGCACGGATCCGAACAGGCCGGAAGGGCGGGCTCGCCGCACGTTTCACCCGCGTCCACGTTGTCGTCGCCGCAGTTCTCGAGCTGCGCTTCGTACGCACCGATGTCGAAGCCGCCGCCGACCGGGCGCGCGCCTCCCTCGATGTCCTGTCCGGGAGCGTCGGTGGAAGTGCCGGCGTCGATGGCCGGCGAAGTCGGCAGCAGGTGAAAGTCGCCGGCGGGGTTGAAGAAGTGATCGGTGGGTACGGCCAGGAACGAGCTCGCGTCGTAGCCCTCGGCCTGCCAGGCGGCGAAGCTGATGACGGTGCTGTCGCCGTCGATGCTCATGCGGTTCATTCCCGAGTTGTGGTCCGACGAGAAACCGCTGCGGCTGGCCGCGTCGATGGTGATTACGCCGCGGAAGGAGTGGTGGTTGTAGAGGATGTTGTTGCGCAGCGTGTTGCCGGTGGATCCGTCACGGATATTCACGCACCAGCGCGCGTCGGATGCATTGATGATGGTATTGTTGATGACGAGATTGCCGCTCGAGCCGGAGCCGCCGTCGATGCGATAGAGGCTGATGCCGCTGGCGTGGTTGTCGTAGAGCAGGTTGTTGCGCACCACGGAGTTCGTCACGCCGTCCATGTTGATGCCGGAGCCGCCGCCGACGCCATTGCCGTGGATCACGTTGCGCTCCACCAGCGCGTCCGAGATCGTGCCGTCGCCTCCCTGCGACTCGTCACCGTTCATGTGGATGCCGTTGGCGTAGTTGTCGTGTGTGTGGTTGTCGCGAATGACGGGGCGGTCCCCGCTGTTGGACACGTAGATGCCGTGTTCGAGCACCGAGTCGTGCGTCTCGTTGCCCTCGATCAGCAGGTCGTCGACGAAGCCCGTGAAGATGCCCCAGCGCCCGTTGCCGCCGCAGGTGCAGTTGCGGATGGTGAGGTGGTGGCCGAGCGCGGCGCGAATACCCGAACGTGTACGGTTGTTGACGACGAAGCCGTCGATGACCACATAGTCCGCGTTCTCGACGTTGATGCCGTCCGGCGTCGTGTCGTTGTTTGACGTGATGGCAACCGCCGGTCCATCGGCCACGAACGTGACCGGATTGCCGGCCGTGCCCGACGTTCGAAGGTCGAAACCGGCATAGTTGCCGTTTGCCACGTGAACGGTGTCACCGGCGTCGACGTTATCGGCCGCATGCTGAAGGGTACCCCACGCGGTGGCTGGGGTCAGGCCGGCGGCGGCGTCACTGCCGCCGGGCGCCACGTGATAGTCGACCGCGAAGGCGGTCGATGCAGAAAATACGAGGCTTGTGGTGATAACGGCATTGCGCAGCATGGCTCTCCCCTCTGTAGAAGAGTTGAGTCTGGGGCGATGACGCTCCGGTCTGCAAGGACGTACGCGCCGCAGGAGCCGCCTTTCTGTCGCAGCGGCCGTGCGCACCGCTCCCTCACCCCTGCTAATGTGCCGTCCGATGACCGATGCCGACGACCGCAGACCCCTTTTCGCGCGGTTCCCGGGGCTCGCCGCCGGTCTGCCGTGGATCCGACTTGCGACGCTGCCGACACCGGTGCGCCGTATGGCGAAGCTGGGGGACCGCGTCGGCCCCTCGGCGCTGTGGCTCAAGGACGACGGACCGAGCAGTGCGTTCTACGGCGGCAACAAGGTGCGCAAGCTCGAACTGGTTCTCGGGGCGGCGCGAGCGCGGCACGCAGCGCGCGTGTTGACGTTCGGATACGCGGGCTCCAATCACGCTGCCGCCACGGCGGTGCACGCCTCGCGTGTCGGGATGCGCAGCATCTCGATCCTGCTTCCACAGCCCAACGCGTCCTACCTGCGCAAGAATCTTCTCGTCAGCGCGGCGGTAGGCGCCGAGCTGCACGAGTATCCTTCGCGTGCAGCACTTTACGCCGGCACCGTTCTTACCATTCTCAAGCACGCCGTGCGTGACCGGAAGTTGCCGTTCCTGATAGCGCCGGGAGGATCGTCACCGCTCGGCACCGTCAGTTTCGTCAATGCGGCGTTCGAGCTCGCCGAGCAGGTGGACGCGGGCCTGCTGCCGCTGCCGGAGAAGATCTACGTTGCGGCCGGCAGCCTCGGGACCGTGGTCGGACTCGGCATCGGCTTGGCCGCGCTCGGTCTTCCTGTCGGGGTGGTCGCGGTGCGCGTGGTGGATGAGCAGTACGTCAATCCCACAACCGCGTCTGCGTTGTGGCGCAATACGCTGGCGCTTCTTCGCGGCTGCGATGCTGCGTTCCCGGATGTAGGTGAAGCCGGCGATCGAATCTCGTTTCGCGGCGAGTTCTTCGGCGGCGAGTATGCGGGAGCGACGACGGAGGCCGTGGAAGCGCAGCGCCTGGCAGGCAAGCTCGAGGCACTCGATCTCGACATCACGTACACGGCCAAGGCGCTGGCCTGCTTGCTCACCGACGCACGCGCTTCGCGCTTGCCGCAGGGCCCCGTGCTGTTCTGGAACACGCGCAACAGCAGCGACCTTTCGGATCTGGCCGAAGGCGCGTCCCCGGGCGAACTGCCGCGCCGGCTGCGTCGCTACTTCGAGCCTGGCGAAGTTCTCGCCGGACACTGAACTGCTTTCGAGATCGTCTTCAGCCCGATCATTCCCGGACGCGACGGGGAGCCGCGATCCCCCGAGCCCATGTGCCTCCGGAAGGTCGGCGCATTGGACGCGCGCTCAGCTTTTGTGCTCGAATTCCGCCGCCAGCGCCACGGCGCTGTCGAGTGCTGCCTTGGTGAAGTGCAGCACCTGCTCGAACGATTCGTCGCTGAGTTCACGCGCCTCGTCGTTGCCGCGCAAAAGGTTGACGAAAGAGCGTTCGCGTTCGATCTGCAGCGGGAGCCGGCCGGCTCCCCAGTCTTCGAGAAACCTGGCGATGGCGGGGTTGCTGGTGCGGGTGAGCTTGAGGATCGCGGGCAGGGGATCGTTGCGGGC
>JBHEOD010000001.1:47004-51736 GCA_046261745.1 Binatia bacterium | reverse complement strand
GTGCCCGCCTCCACCGCTTCGAGGTACGAGGAATCGCGCAGTTCGAGCGCACGCGCGAGGTCGGACACGGTAAGTCCGGCAAGCTCGCGAAGCTCGCGAACGTAGTTGCCGGCTTCGCGGGCAAGCTTGCCGGGATGAGCCGGGCCCGCGAGCAGGGGCTTCAATCCCAGCGGATCGCCGGTGACGTTGAGGAAGAACTGGATCGCGCTGCCGGCTGCATCGCCGGTCATCGCGGCGAGGCCCGACAGCATCGTGAGCTCGCCCGAGGCAGCCGGATCAGGTTTCTTGCGTCGAGGTGCGCGTCGTCGCGACTTGCCCGGCGAGTTCTTCGTGTCCGTTTGTGTCATGGGGGCGCAAGGGTTTCAGATTGCGCGATGCCTTGCCAGCGCCCCGCACGAACAGGCTCCGCAGCTTGCTTACGGGCGGCCGCTGCGCGGCTTCGATGGCCGCGAGCAGACCGGGCAGCGCCTTTCGGGCGGCCACGCGTCCGATCTCGATGGCCTCCGCGCACCGCACGAGCTCGAAGATTCCGATATGTTCCGAGCGCGGCGACAGGAATACATCCGGCGGATGGTCGCGAAGGCGTGCCGCAGCGATGTGGGCCTGGATCACAGCGCTTCCCTTGGCGAGCACGTCGAGGAGGCTCGGCTCGCAGGGCTGCTCGGTCGCTACCATCTCCACCTCGGCCTCTGGTGAACGTGCCGCGCCGTCGCCGGCCGGCGCGAGTTCCTGGATCGACAGGGCGGAGGCCGGGTCGCCCTCGATCACCCCGCGCAGGCGAAGGATGCTGACAGCGATGACAAAATCAGCGCCCATCTGCCGGGCGACGCTGACCGGAATCGGATTGACGAGACCGCCGTCCACCAGCACGCGTGAGTCGATGGTCCGCGGACGAAACACGCCGGGGATCGCGATGCTCGCGCGGACCGCATCGATGACGGGACCGCGATCGAGCACGACTTCCTCGCCGGTGTCGAGATCGGTGGCCACCGCCGCAAACGGAATCCGGAGATCCTCGATGTCGGTTCCAATCACCGGCGACAGCATGTCCATCGCGCGTCGGCCGTCGATGAGGCCACCGCGTCCCCAGGTGGGATCGAAGAGCGTGAACAGGCGCCCGCGCGTGAGCGACGTCATCACCTGGTGGAAGTCGTCGAGCCGGTTGGCGGCGTAAGCGGCGCCGACGACAGCCCCGGCACTCGTGCCGGCCACGCAGTGGATGGGGATGCCGGCCGCGACAAACTCCTCGAGCACGCCGCCGTACGACAGCGCCGCCGCGCCGCCGCCTCCGAGCGCAAGTCCGATGCGAAATCCCGTGTTCATGACTTCGATCGTTCGCAGAAAAAGGGGAGGGCGGCAACCCTCAAAGAGGAATTACCGCCCTCGTCTGCTCCCAGGAACCGTCACTGCGCGATCTGAATCTTCCTTGCTCCGACCTTCTCCGGCGCTTTCATCGAGATCTCGAGCACGCCGTCCTTGCACGTGGCCTTGATGGTGTTCGGGTCCACGTCCCAGGGAAGGGTGACGGTTCTCTCGAAGGCCCCATACACCACCTCGCGGTACGAACGGCCGGCCTTGTCTTCCTCGCGCGAGCTCTTCCGCTCGCCCTTCACGTTCAAGCGGTCACCCTCGATCGAGATGTCGAGGTCGCCCGGATCGATGCCGGGCACGTCCATGCGGACGACCAGCTCTCCGTCGCGAAGGAAAGACTCCAGAGGTGGAGCCCAACGCCCGGTCGTGACGCCCGGCAACCAATCGTTACTACCTCCGAAGAAGCGGCCGAGCAGATCATCGAACTCGCGGTGAAGGGGGGAAAGGTCGGGGGTCCTGGTGGTTAAAGCTCTCATCGTGAAAAAGCCTCCATTGCATCAGGTTTTATGCGGCGAACCATGCAGGAGACGCTCGCCGCACTCCCGAACTAATCACCGCGGTTCGTCTCGCAAGGGTTCGCGGGGCGAAGAATTTCCCCAGCCGGCTGCGTCGGTAGAGACCGCGACGGGAAGGCTATGGGGCGAGATCGCAGCGGATGAGGATGGAGCCGCGCGGACCAACATTTCGGGTCGCCGCGGGAATTCCCAACGCCGCTTGCCGGGGCGGGGGAGGTCCCCCGCAATTGCCACGATCGCCGGCACGGCAAGATCGGGATTTCGCAGCCGCAACACCCTCGCGCGCGCGTGGTGCTACCGGCGTCGCAAGCGTCGCCTCCCTGCGCTACATGAGCGGGCTGTGGCCGACATTCTGATCGTCGAGGACGAAGAGGTGCTGCGCCCATCGCGCGCAACCTGCGGGGGCGGGGGTACACTACCCCCACGGCGTCTGCTCGGGATGTCGCGAGACATGTTCCGTTACCGCCTCTCGAAGTGGGAAGCCGGAGATCGCAATGAATCGTAATTCCGTTTCGCGCAAGACCAGTTCTTCTCTCGCCGGGGGCTTGCCCACGGCCTTGCCGCCGATCCTGACGAAGTTGGCGTCGACGATGCTGGCTGCGTTGCTGGCTGTGGTGCTGGGGGCTGCCCGCATCGGAGCGGCCGCAGAGCTCGTGCTCGAGGAGCCTCCGCGCTTCGGCGTGTATTACGACCGCCTCGAGCCCACCTTCTACACGGGCTTCGCACCGCGCACCTTCGATCCGAAGTACCTTCACCTGCACCTCGGGCGCGGCAACCAGTTGCGCGCCACCGTGGTGCTCTCGGACGAGGCGCTGCAGGAGTACGCGCGCGATCTCAACGCGCGCCGGCGCACCTATCGGGCCCTGGTGGACAGCAGGCGCCTCGTTCTCACTCAGAACCACGCGCTGGAGAAGTTCGAGGAAACGCTCGACGACGAGCATGTCGAACGCCTGGTGGCCAGGGAGGCGAAGCTGTCGGCGAAGGAGCGCGTGGAGCGCAACCTCGAGTTGCTCGAAGAGCTCAATCCGCGCCGCGTGTTCCACATACGGCTGCCGGTGAACAAACTGCTGGGCAGTTGGGCGGCGCACGTGACGGCACAAGACCGGACGAGCATGACGGCGGCGCGCCGGCTCGAACTGGTCAACCTGATGCTGCCGACGCGGCTCTTCGTGGCGGAACTCGACGCCGCCTCTTCTGCTCAGCTTGCCGCGCTCGTCGCGCGCTGCCCGGCCGCGGGCGAGGCGGCCCAGCTCGAGCACATCCGGCCGGCCTTCCTCGCGCTGCTCGAGAAGGTTTCGCGCGGCATCTACCCGGTGCGCGGCGACGCCCTCGAGTTCAGTGAGTTCACTACGATTTACCCGATCGGAACCCTCAACGAGTTCGCGAATCATAACGGGCGCAAGATCCCGGCGTATCCGACGCCGGGAAGGCGCGCACTCACCACCCACCAGCGCACGAAGACGCCCGACCACGTGCCGACCGAGATGTCCTACAGTTACTCGCCGTGGCTGCCGTACATGCACGTCGGCACGCGCATGCACAACGCGCTGCACACGCTGTTCTGGAGCATGACGCCGGCCGAGACGACGTTCCTGCCGATGAAGTGGAAGGATGTCCGAAACGACGACGGTCAGGCGCACAAGCATCTGTGGCTGCTGTCGCGCGGTCCGATGTCGCACGGCTGCACGCACGTGAACGCTGGCCACCAGGCGGAGCTTCGGCAGATCCTGCCGACGAATCCCGAGGATTTCTCCAAGGTGGACCTGTTCCACAACCGGGCCTACGACTACGACGTGTTCGACATCGACGGCGACATGAAGCCCGAAGTGATGGGTGTGAGCTACTTCATCGCGTACTCGCTCAAGAAGGGCGACAAGCCCGACCGCCTGCGCGTGCGCAATGAGCGGCACGCGTACTACGAATGGCTCTATGCCGGTGAGCTCGGCTACGACGAGGACGATCGCGGCATGTTCGCAAAGATCCACGACGGACGTTTCGTCGATCGTCGCGCGGAGAAAGGCTTCGAGCATGAGCGCATTGCGCTCCACGAAGCCGTCTACGAGCAGGAGAAGGTGCAGTTCTACGAGGCGGTGGACATCCCCTTCGCGAAGGCGCTGCGGCAGGTAGGCGCGCGCCATCCTTTCCCCGTTCCCGGGGCGGGTGGGGCGGCCATGCTCGATACGGGACGCGAGGCGAGGAGGAACTGAAGGCGCATCGCGCTTCCCTGTCACCGCGTCGGACGCCGTGCGCCCGCGAGCGATCTCTCCCGGTCGCCGAAGGCGGCGCAAACCCTCATGCAAGGTACGCACCAAGACAAGTCCGCCCGGCTGTGGATCGCGACGATCGCGACGTCGGTGCTGTACGCCGCCGCGCATCCTCCTCTTGCGTGGTGGCCACTGGCCTTGCTCGCGGTCGCTCCGGCCAGCGCGGTGCTGCTCGATCCTCGCACGAGGATTCCATGGCCGCGCGCCGCTGCCGCCGGCTTCCTGTTCGGCCTGGTCACGACCTGGCTGACAGTCGGTCACTGGAGCTGGCTGGCGGCTCGCCTCTTCTTCGGCGATTCGACGACGGCGGCGGGCTTTACCGCGGCGCTACCATTGCTCGCGTCGGGAATCGCGCTGCACTACGCGATCGCCTTCGCCCTCATCGCGCGGCTTGCCGGACTGGGCGCGGCCACCGGAGTGATCGGCAGCGCGGGCCTCTGGTCGGCCGCGGAACTCGCGCGTACTTCGGTCGGATATGGGAATCCGTGGGGCGCGTTTTCCGCCGCGCTGATTGCCGCCGACGCGGCGCTGTCGGGCTTTCGCGCCGAGACACCGGTGGCGGGGCTGCTGGCCATCGGCGGG
>JBHEOD010000001.1:44856-46994 GCA_046261745.1 Binatia bacterium | reverse complement strand
GCGAGCCGCTACGCGTGGCACTGGTGCAGCCCGGTATCGGCAAGAGCCGGCCGTGGGAGCGCGCCGGAGCGTCCGAATCCTTCGCGCGGCACGTCGAGCTCACGCGCGGCTTCGAAACCGGCGGCGCCGATCTCATCGTGTGGCCCGAGAACGCGCTGCCGTTCCTGCTCGATGCGAACGCCGACAAGGTGGTCGTGCTTCGCGAGCTCGCGCGCGACCGCGGCGCCGCCCTGCTCGTCGGCGGTTCGCGCTCGGCACCGGCGGCCGGCGGCGGGACGAACGTGTACAACTCGGCCTTCCTGTTCCCGTCCGACGGCGGCGAGCCGCAGGTCTACGACAAGCGCATCCTGCTTCCGTTCGTCGAGCACGTCCCGGCGTGGGCCGCGCCTCTCGTGTCGTCGCCGTGGCAAGGGGCTTTCGCCGAGGGCGCCATCGATGCACCCGCGCTCTTCGTGGTGCGCGGCTGGCGTGTCGCGCCGCTCGTCTGCTTCGAGGCCATCTATCCCGGAGTGGTCGCCGCCCGGGTCGCCGCAGGAGCCGACCTGCTCGTGAATATCTCCAACGATTCGTGGTTCGATGCGGGGGCCGGAACCGAGCAGCATTTCTCGCTGGCTATGCTGGCTGCCGCGATGGCACGCCGTCCGCTGGTGCGCGTGGCCACCACCGGCGTGTCGGCGCTGGTGCTCGAAGACGGCCTTGTCTCATGGCGGTTGCCGGTGCGCACGGGCGCCGTTGCGCTGCTCGACGTGGCCGCACCGGCGCATGATTCGCTGTTCGTGCGCGGTGGACGCAGCGGAGTGGCGCTGTTAGTGGTCGCCGTCGCCGCGGCCGCCGCCGCGCTTCCGCTGTGGCTGCGGCGCGTTTCGTCACGCTCCTGAGCGGATACATTCCGGAGGATCCCCGATGACCGAGCATCCGAACGCCGTCCTCGTCCGCGACCTCTTTCGCGCCTTTCGCGAAAACGATCTGGCCGCCGTCGAACGCGTCATTCCGGAACACGCCATCTGGGAGTTTCCCGGCCGGCATGGGCAGATTGCCGGTCGCCACGAAGGGCGCGCCGGCATCCTCGGTTTCCTCATGAAGGTGATGTCGCTCACGGACGGAACTTTCCATCTCGAGCTCGAGGACGTCGTCGCCGGCGATCACCACGCCGTCGCGTTGTTCCGCGGTCACGCACGTCGCGGCGACAAGGTGCTGGACAACCCCACCTGCCTTCGTATGCGCATCGAGAACGGTCAGATCGTCGAGATCCGCGAATTCGTCTGGGACCTCTACGCCGTGGACGAGTTCTGGCGCTAGCTTCTCGAGCCGGTCGTGTGGTCGTGCCGGCTGCCGGGGAAGCCTTCGCCGCCGTGTTCGGCATCCGCTCTGGCTTCATTCTCGAGATGGGCCTTGATGGTCGCCAGCCCTTGCTCGATCATCTGCGTGATCGCGGGAGCCGCATCGTCGGGCAGCAGGTCGGCGATCCATACGAAGCGCGTGCAGGTAAGGCCTTCGGGAAAAACCTGCGCGGACGCGTTGTGGTGCGTCAGCGCGCCGCCGGTGGCCGACCAGGCTACGCGGCAGTGCTCGTCGTCCACGTCCACCATCTGTTCGCGCACGACCATGCCGTTGCCGAAGGTGACCACGCGGGCGCGGTCGCCTTCCTCCATCGTCACGTCGGTGACGAACCCGGGTGCGAGGCGCGTGTGGATCGCGCCCACGTCGCGAAGCGCGGCCCAGACCCGCGCCGGGGAGGCTTCAATAACCGTGTCTCGCCTGATGGTTGCCATGAGTGGACCTCCGTGGGGACGTCACCCTACTCAATGTAGTCGGACGCGAAACCTGGATAAACCTGCGGCGCATTTTCTCAAACGCTCCCGCATGCCGTTTCAGTCCGGACTTGGCGTCGCGGACGTCGCCTTGGGTGCTGCCGCCTGCGCGGCCTTCGCGCTCGGCTCGGGCGCCACGACCCTGGTCGACTTCGAGCCGGAGGCGCCGGGTTGGTTGACCACGACGAAGGGCTGGCCGAGGGCGGCCTCGAGCTCGGCGGCGGCGATGCGCGCCATCGAGTCGGTCGAGCCGCCGGCCGCCCAGGGGACGATGATCGTGACCGGGCGCTCAGGGGTCCAGGGGTACTCCTGAGCGAGGCCGAAGGC
>JBHEOD010000001.1:37060-44846 GCA_046261745.1 Binatia bacterium | reverse complement strand
CTTCTTGCCCGCCACGGCTTCCGCATTCCCGCCTGGCGGTTCCTGTTTGCGGGACACGTTCCCGTGCTCGCGCAGGAAACTGTTGCAACCGCTCGTGTACTCGTCGGCATCGTCGTCCATGTCGAACGGCGTCAGCAAGCCGACGATCGGCGCCAGCACGAAGTTGAGCTTCTGCCTGAAACCATCGACAGGGCCGGCCTTGAGCGGATCGGGGTAGTAGTCGAGATCGGCCAGCGTGCCTTCGATGATGAGATCCTGGCGAAGGCTGAGCAGGCTGACGTCCTTGGGATGGGGGATCACGCGCACGTCGAGTTTCTCGGTGGCGAGATTGAGAGAGACTTCGGCTTCGATGCTCGCATTGGGCGTGTCGAGGACGGCAAGGTTGCTGGTTACCTGCCCATTTTTAGCCACCAGGTCGAAACCGCCGCAGTGGATCCGAACCGGTTCGTCCCCGCTCAGCATCACGCCGAGCGACTTCATCACGTCGAGGCCGACGAGTTCGATCAGCAGCTTGCTGACCTGTGCGTCGGACAGCAGCAGTTTCATGGTGCCGTAGGCGGTCGAGGCCATTTTGCGCAGCGACTCCCCCTGCATCGCCAGCTTGATGTCGCCGTCGATCCGGCCAGAGGTCTCGTTGGTGAAGGGGGTGGGCCCGAGGATCCGAGCGGCGTCGAGGCCGCGTGCGTTCATCACCACGTCGGCGTGCAGCGGCTTGCGATCCGTGTGGAGCGTCGCAAAGAGTTCGACTCGACCGCTGGCCACGTCGAACCTTGCAGGCTGCGCACGCAGCGTCCCGTTGGTGAGGGTGAGTTGCAGGTCGAGGTCGTCGATCGGCATGTGGTTCGGCGCATTCACGCGCGTTGCGATCAGCCGGCCGTAGACATCCATCGCGTTGAGTTTCGGCACGTCCACCGGCGTGTTCGGCAGCACCCGGCCTTCTTTGGTCAGCATGGCGGAGGCGGCTTTCTGCGGGTCGGATGCTGTCTCCCCGGCTCCGGTCGCCGGCGGGGCACCGATGAGGCCCGCGAGGTCGTCGAAGTCCAGAAGCTTGGAGCGGAAGTTGAGCGACATCACCGGACGCTCGGGCTCGACGTCCACGGCGAGATTGCCGGAGAGATCGCTGTCTCCGAGTTTTCCGGCGAAATCCTGGAACGTCCATGCACTGCCGTTGCGTCCCAGCTTGCCGGTCACGGAGTAGGGTGGAGATTCCGGAAGAACGACCCCGAGCAGGGGATAGAGTTCCGCCAGCGTATCGCCTTTGAGGGTCATCCTGACGTCGAGGCCGCCGTCCTCGAGGCCTCCGGTGAGGTGCCCCTTCATTGTTGCGGTGGTAGAACCGGCGTGGATCGCCGCCTCCAGCGGGAAAGGCGTGTCCATCGAGTGAAGCTCTGAGATCGACCCCGCCTCTATCTTCAACCTGGCGGGGTTCTTCTGGTAGCGGCCCTTTCCTTCGAGCGTGACCTTCTCGGTGATCGACCCGCTGGCTTCGTCAATCTGCAGATCCGTCGCGGACTGAGGCTTGCCCTGGCGCGAGTAAAGCACGCGCGTATCGCGCAGCTTCAACTTCCGTACCGTCGGGACCTCGGTGCGATCCTCGGGGGCAGCCGCCGCCCCGATCGTCCAGTTGTTCTCGCCGTCGGCGCGCTCTTCCAGCCGAATGGTCGCGTCCTCGATGCGCAGGACCGGTACCACGAGGTCACCGCGCAGCATCGGCCAGATCTTGACGGCCACCTTGAACCGGCCCACCTCGAGCATCTGCTCTTCCTTGCTCCATTCGGGATTCGCGAACGTGACGTCTCGGACCATCAGGCGCGGCCTCCATGAGAAGAGTCGCGCGCGAACGTCGCCGTTTACCTGCAACTCGCGGCCGGTGGACTTGGAGATCGCCCCGATCACCCACGGGGTGAGCGCCTGATGATTGACGGCAAGAAAGGCGACGACGACAAGGACGCCCAGTGCGAGGGCGGCAACGGTGTACCCGAGTGCGCGCAGGATGCGCGACAAGGGGCTTCGCTTGGGCGCAGTCACAGCGACTTCGACGGTGCACGCCGCAATTCCTTGCGGCAATCGACAAGGATGGAACGCATTCGTCACGCTAGCAGGATGGGGTACGCCCGGGAAGGCAGGCCCGAACGTGAAGCGTTCCGGATTGTCGCGAATTGCGCAGGAAAGCGCGAAGGGAAGGAAGGAAGCGAAAGAAAGGTGTCCCGTTCGGGTAGCGCCTCAGACAAAGCGCGCTACCCGCGCGAGAACACCTACACCGGCAACTCTCCGGCGGGTGGAGGAGCCACGCGACTCACGCAGGTCGCAATCACGAGGTCGCCGCTTACGTTGAGCGTGGTGCGGCACATGTCCAGAACGCGATCGACGCCGAGGATGATGCCGATTCCTTCGGCGGGCACGCCCACCGTCGTCAGCAGGATCGCGATGAGCGGCAGGGAACCGCCCGGCACGCCGGCCGTTCCGACGCCGGCGAGGATCGACATCAGCACCACGGTGGCCTGCTGCGTGAAGCCGAGCTCGATGCCGAAAACCTGCGCGAGGAAGAGCACGGTGATGCCTTCGTAAAGCGCGGTACCGTTCTGGTTGGCGGTGGCGCCGACGGTCAGCACGAAACGGCTCACCTCGCGGTGAAGGCCGAGGTTCTCCTCGGCCACGCGCAGCGAGGTGGGCAGCGTCGCGCTCGACGACGACGTGCCGAACGCGGTCACCACGGCCTCGGAGATCGCGGACAGGAAGCGAAGCGGATTCACGCCGGCCACGAAACGCAGCACGATGCCGTACACGACGACGGCGTGGACGGTGATCGCGAACACGACGGCAAGCACGAAGCCCGCCAGCGTGGAAAGGATCTCGAGTCCCATGGTGGCAGTGAGGGCGAAGACGAGTGCCATCACGCCCAGCGGCGCGAGCAGCATCGCCCAGCCGATGATCACCATCGAGACGTCGTAGACGCCCTCGAGCACGGCCACGAGGGCGGTCATTCGCGCCGGTGCAACGGTGATCGCGGCGCCGAACAGCAGCGCGAAGACCATCACGGCCAGCATGCCGCCGCCCGGCGAACTGCCGTCAAGCGCGCCGACCATTTCCTGGAGGGGATTCTTCGGGATGAGATCGAGCAGCACGGTGCGAAGCGGCTTGGCCTGGCGCGACTGATCGAGCGTCGCCGCGGCGCGATCGGTGGAAGCGAAACGCTCGCGCAACTCCACGCGCGTCGTTTCGCTCAACCGGTCGCCGGGTCGAAATGTATTGGCCACGGTGAGGCCGATGGCCACCGAGGCTCCCGACAGCAGCAGCGTCAGTGCCAGCGTCACCGCGCCCATGCGCCGGAGCCGCGTGAGGTCCCCGATTTCGACGGTGCCGAGCACGAGCGCGGAGAACACCAGCGGCAGCACCACCATGAAGATGAGGCGCAGGAAGATCTGCCCCACCGGCTGCGCGATGTTGTCCACCGTCCACAGCAGGCCTTCGTGCTGCGGCCCGAGCACGAGATTGCCGGCGACGCCGAGCGCGGCGCCCACGGAAAGCCCGAGCAAAATGCGCCAATGAAGCGCCACCCCGCCCCCGCTCACCACGCCCCCACAAAAATGGGGTCAGACCCCATTTTTCTCGCACCCCTGCTCACGGCGTGGTCGCTCCTTCGAAATCCGGGACAGGTACGGATTTCGGGAAATCCGTACCTGTCCCGGATTTCACGAGGGCATCGGCCACGCGGGCGACGCCGGCGGGCGACCAGTGCGCGTGGTCCACGTACAGGGCCAGCGGCGCGAACTGCGACCGGCCGCGCACGCGCTCGGCGGCGGTGATGTCCACGAAGTCCACGACGCCGAAGCCCTTGGCGAGCGCAAAGGCGATCACGCTGGAGCGTTCATCACGGAATGTGGGCCAGTCGTAATGCGAGTGGCCGCGAAGGCGCGTGACCTCGGGAACGGTGTTGTAGATGAGCGGCTGGACGATCAGCGTGACGCGTGCGACGCCTTCGCGCTTCTGGAACTCCTCGAGCCACGCCGTCAGCTCCTCCGGTTCGGAATACTTGCCGCCCTGCTCGAAGTCGTTCTCGCACAGAACGTAGATCACCTCGTCGATCACGCCGCGGTAGCGTGACGCCGCGCGATCGATGGCACACGTGATGTCGGCGGCGCGCGCCCGCGCAATTCCGAGGTTCACGTATCGACGCGACGAATCGCGCGCCTGAAGCTGCGACGAGAGCGTCTCCGAGTCGTCGATCGCCAGCCCGTTGGCGACGCTGTCGCCGGCCACCAACACTACGCGCGAGGCGTCCACCGCCGGCAGCGTGACGCGCTCGCCGAACTCGTTGGTGCTGTGGCTGACGACGCGGAACGCGTAGCGCTCGAGAAACGCGTCGAGCTCGGCGGGCAGCTCCCGGTCGGCGTCGACGAAGAAGCTCATCTGGTCGAATGGGTTGAACAGGTTCGTGCGCAGGTAACCGACCTTCTTGCGCAGGTTCGGCTTTTGCTCGAGGCACGGGCCCTTCTCGCTGTTGACCGAGGCCTCCTCGGTCTTGAGTTCGGAAAACGGGGAGTTGCCGAGGCCCATCCCGCTCGCCTTCATCGCCGGCAGCAGTTCCTCGATGTCGCCGACCCGCACGATCATCTGCGAGGTTGGATCGTGCGGATCGGCGACGGGCGCCGGCGCTTCGCTCCCGAGCCGTGAAAGGAAGGAATAGGCCATGCTCGTCTGCGCCTTCGCTCCCTTCGCGACGATATGGATTCCCTCCGCCAGCAGCCACGGAAGCAGGGTTGCACCAAGGACGATGACAATTGGGAACCAGGCCCGGGTACGTGAACTCGTGGCAGTCATTCGCGAAGTCTACGGTCCGACCGCGCGAGAGACGAGCGCGCGTGGTGCAGGAAGCCCCGGCTCCCACGAACGTCGCGCCCAATCGACGCACGCGCCTCGGTCCGGGTACTTCCGCAACCTGCTCGTGTCCGGGACGGGATCGGCTCGCCTGCCGATCTACTGCGCTGCCCGGCGCCGCCGTTCCCGTCGCGCCGCCGCTGCCGTGTCCGTGTGAAGCCGCGCGAGCGACGAGCGCGCCTGGTAGCGGCCCCGCGGCCGGAACAGGTAGATTCCACTGTTGTGCGGCGTGAGATTCTCTCCGCGAAAATTCGCCCGGCGCGTCAGCACGAAGGAGGCCGGCCCTTCGACGGCGATGTCGTGGTCGGGCAGGTAGAAGCCGAGCGCGAACGGCACGCCCGGGAACAACTGGCCGTCGGTGGCCACTTCGGCGCGCGCCGGCAGCGCGTGCGCGATGGTCTCCATGTCCGTCGTCTCCAGCCGCAGGCCGCGACTGTGCCGGCCGGCGTGGCGATTGCTCGCGTTGACGCAGACCACCAGCAGGCCGCACGCGAGCAGGGCCGCAGCCGGCCCGAGGCGCCTCGGCAGCGCCTGCAGCAGCGCCGCGAAGAACAAAAGGATCAACGGGAAGAAGTAGACGGCGGTGTAAGGGTGGAACGCGGCCAGGTTGCGCATCGCCACCAGCCACAGCGGCCCCGCCGAGCATGCCACGAGGGCAGCGACGCGAAGCGAACCCGCGCGCGACCACGCAAAGCCGAACGCGACCGCGACGATGGACGCCGCGAAGAATCCCTTCGCGACGTCGTGGCGGTGCAACGGGTCCTTCTCTGTCCACGGCAGCGTGCTGCGAACGAGGTTGGTCTGCTGGCTGGACAGGAAGCGTTGCCAGCGACGACGCTTGTCGGTTCTCTCGTTGAAGCCATCGTCGAGCGCGAGGCGTTGCCTAGCGCTGACGACGATGCTCGATTCCGCCAGTGGCACGCCGCGCACGCGCGCTTCCACGACGATGTTGTAGGTGAGGCAGGCCGCACCGATCGCGATGCCGAGCACGCACGCTCGCGTCGGAAGGCTCGTCGCGACGGTTCGCAGCAGGCCGCCGGTGCCCTGCCGGGGCATCCCGAGGCTGCGAATCGTGTCGAGGATCCACCACGATCCCAGCGCCGCGTACGACGCATAACCGCGCCCCGCCATCACCGCGAGTGCCGTCACGACCAGCACGCGGGCCGAACCGCGACCGTTGTGGAACCCGGCGATCGCCCACAAGAGCGCAACCAGCCCGAGCAGCGCAGGCTGGTCGAAATGCACCATGTCGCGGTAGTGGAGCATCGTGTATCCGGCTCCGGCCATCGCGGCGCCGGCCACCGACAGTTCCAGCGTCACGCCGAGTTCGACGAGCAGCATCGCCCCCATCACGATCGTCGCTGCGTAGAGGAGGTTCATCACCTGGCGCGAGACGTGGATCTGCGCGTGTTTGTCGGGCGCGACGAGTTGCGCCGCGGCGTGCAGGCCGGCCGCGAAGAAGACCGGGTAGCGATCGAAGTAATAGAGGTCGCGCCGGGCCGGCGTGGACAGCGCCAGCGTGTAGCCGACGAAGCCGTGGCTCGCGGACGCGCGCTGCGCGATGGCCAGCGTATGCGCGGTGACCCAGCCGCGATGGCCGCGGCGAAAACCGTCGTCGTGGGGCTGCGATACCAGCACCCATGCCAGCGCAGCGGCAAGAGCCGCGACGACGCCCCAGCGCACAGGGCTCATGCGCGGTGGTGCGTCGGCTTCACCCAGCCGCCCGCGCTGCCGGGTAGGGAACGGGTGTGCCGGTGCTCCGCGCGAACTCGAAGAACGCCTCGGTGAGGCGCTGCGTGACCGGCCCCGGGGTCTGCGCTTTGGCGTGGCCGATCGGCTGGCTGTCGAGCGAACGCACCGGAACCACACGCGCGCCCGAACCGGTGAGGAAAGCCTCGTCGGCCGCGAAGAAGTCCACGCGTCCGAGCGTACGCTCGCGGGCCTCGATGCCGAGCGTGCCGCACAACTCGAGGACGGTGCGCCGCGTGATGCCGTCGAGCGCACCGTCGGTGGTCAGCGGAGTGGAGACGACGCCGCCGAGCACGGCGAAAATGTTGGCGCCGGTGCACTCGGCCACCGCGCCCTGCTGGTTGAGCATCAGCGCGTCGTCGGCGCCGCGACGTCTCGCTTCGCCCTTGCACAGCACGTTGTTGAGGTAGTTGAGGCTCTTGACGCGCGGGTCGAGCACGTCAGCGGACGGCCGGCGGAGCGTGGCCGTGACAATGTCGACTCCGCGCGCGGCGCGCTCGGCCGGAAAGAGGTCGACGGTGTCGACGATGCAGATCAGCTTCGGCTGCGGACACGTCGTGGGGTCCACTCCGAGAGGGCCTTCCCCGCGCGTGACAAGCAGCCGGATGTACGCATCGGCCGAACCGGTGGCCGCGACCGTACGCAGGACGACGTCGCGCACGTGGTCGATGCCGCCGGGAATCTCGAGCTGGATCGTGCGCGAGGAAACCTCGAGGCGGCGCAGGTGATCTTCGAGGCGGAAAAGGCGGCCGTTGTACGCGCGCATGCCTTCGAACACGCCGTCGCCGTACAGGAAGCCGTGGTCGGTGACGGAAAGCCTGGCGTCCTTGCCTTCCACGATGTTGCCGTCGATCCACACTTTCATGGGCGTTTTTCCTTGGAAACGGGCCTGGCGGCCCTGTTCGTCGAGTCCGGCCTGGAGGCCGATTCCATCGTATCGGGCTTGGGAGCACGCCGGCCGTTGGACGTTCGCGGCGTTTGCGCAGCGTCGAAGCCGTGCGCACCACCGTCCTTGAGCGATACGCCGTCGTTCGTCGTTTCGGCAAGCTTCGCGCCGCCGTTTCGCTGGGCGGGTTCGAGGCGGGCGGCGATGTCGGCGGCGGCGTCCACGACGCGAGTTGCCAGCTCCGCCAGGTGTGCGGCGTCCACGCGCGAGCTG
>JBHEOD010000001.1:32090-37050 GCA_046261745.1 Binatia bacterium | reverse complement strand
ATCACCATGCAGCCGAGCATCCTGCCGCGCAGCAGCACCGGAGCGGCCACCACCGTCATGCCGGGGATCCACTCGTCGCGATTGGTTGCCCAGCCGCGCTTCCTGGCCCTGGCCACTTCGCGCTCGAGGTCGGCGCGCGCGCTCGTCGTCTGCCCGGTGAACGTAGGCCACGGCTCGGCGGGCAGCGTGACGCTGCCCGGCGCGAACGCGAGATGCAGTTTGCCCACGGCGCTGGCGTGCACGGGAACTTCCGAGCCGATGGTGGGTGCGACGCGCAGGAACGCGGCGCCCTCGCGCTTGTCGAGCACGACGATGCGGCCGCGGCGCGCGATGGTGAGGAACGCCGTCTCGCCGGTGGCTTCCGATTCGCGTTCGAGGATGGGATGCGCGGCGGCGGCCAGCGGTTCGCGTTCGAGGGCGCCGAGGCCGAGCGCGAGCAGCGCGATGCCGGGACGGTAGCGTCCGAGCCCGTCCTGTTCGACGAGGCCTCGGCGGCCGAGCGATGCGAGCAGGCGATGCGCACTCGACTTGGGCACCCCGAGAGCCCGTCCGATTTCGCTCACGCCGCGCGCGCCGCCGCTGGCGTGCAGGAAGAAGAGCAGGTCGACGGCCTTTTCCACCGTCCCCATCGTTCCCACGGGGCCGGTCGCCTCGGCGGGCGACTTGATCGCGGCGCGGGAACTCCGAGGTGTTCCGAATTGTGGAACGGTGTTCGTCATGGCTGAACGCCTTCTAGCCCGCGCCCACAACCCGGGCAACAAAAACAAACAGGGTCAGACCCCGCTCCCCGCGGAAATTGGGGTCTGACCCCGTTTTCGGTATCTCGGCGGTCTGGACTCGAATCTTTATACGCTGCTTCGCAGCCGCTGGGCGCACGCGATGGACCGGCCCGCCCTCGTGGATGTGGTCGGTTTCGGCCCCACCTGGCGGGAACTCGACGACCTGGCGGCGCGCTTCGCGTCCACTCTGGTTTCGCGCGGCGTGTCGTCGGGGGACCGCGTGGTGGTCCAGGTGGAGAAGTCGGTGGGCGCCGTGGCTCTCTACCTCGCGTGCCTGCGCACCGGCGCGGTCTTCGTGCCGCTCAACACCGCCTACACGGAAGCGGAGGTGGACCGCTTCCTTCGCGACGCCGAACCACGAGTGTTCGTGTGTTCTCGCCACCGCACTGCCGCCGCACCTCACGTCGAGGTGCTCGGGACGACCGCGGACAGTTCGCTGTGGGCCGAAGCGCTCGTGAGCCCACCGCACGAGCCGGTCACGGCGCGTGCTCCGAAAGACCTCGCGGCGATCGTCTACACGTCGGGGACGACCGGCGTCTCCAAGGGCGCGATGCTGAATCACGGCAACCTGGCCGCCAACGCGCTCACCCTGAATGCATTGTGGGACTTTCGCGACGACGACGTGCTGCTGCACGCGCTGCCCATCTACCACGTGCACGGCCTGTTCATCGCGATGCACTGCGCGATGCTGAGCGCCGCCACCATGATCTTCCTGCCGAAGTTCGATGCGGCCGAAGTCCGTACGCTCCTGCGGCGTTCCACGGTGATGATGGGCGTGCCGACGTTTTACACGCGACTGCTCGGTCTCGACGGCCTCGGGCGCGAGGATTGCGGCCGCATGCGCCTGTTCATCTCCGGCTCAGCGCCGCTGCTGGCGGGCACCTGGCGCGAATTCGAAGCGCGAACCGGCCACGCGATCCTCGAGCGCTACGGCATGACCGAGACCGGCATGATCACGTCCAACCCGTTGGGCGGCGAGCGCGTGCCGGGCACCGTCGGCTTTGCGCTGCCGGACGTCGAGATTCGCATCGTGCGCGAGGACGACGAGCACTCCTTTCCCGCCGACGCCGGCGAACACGCGCTTTCCGGCAAGGTGGGCCTGCACGCGAAACCCGGGGAAGCCGGGATACTCGAAGTGCGCGGCCCGAACGTCTTCGCCGGCTACTGGAAGTTGCCGGCGATGAACGCCGTCGAGTTTCGCCCAGACGGCTTTTTCGTGACCGGCGACATCGCCGTCGCCGACGAGCACGGCCGCGTGACGCTGGTAGGCCGCGCGAAAGACCTCATCATCTCCGGTGGTCTCAACATCTATCCGAAGGAGATCGAGGACGTGCTCGACGCAGTGGACGGCGTCGCCGAGTCGGCTGTCGTGGGCATCCCTGACTCCGACTTCGGTGAGGCGGTGGTCGCCATCGTGGTGCGCAGTCCTGAATCCCGCGTGACCGCCGAAGCCCTGATGGACACGGTCCGTGCGCGGCTCGCGCGCTTCAAGCACCCGCGACGCATCGTCTTCGTGGACGAGTTGCCGCGCAACGCGATGGGCAAGGTGCAAAAAAACGTGCTGCGCGAAAACCAGCGTACGGAAGGTTAGCAGGCTGCGGCAGAACCCCTCTCGTCGGTGGCCACGCCGCCTGGACGCCACAGGGGCGACGCGTCAGCCGAGCACCTCGCGCCTGTTCGCCAGCGTCGAGCGAAGCGCCGCGCGCTTCGCACCGAGCAGCCCCTTCGTCGCGGCACGGACGGCTTCGAGCAGGTCGCCGGCCTCGCGCAGGCGCGGCAGCGACACGTAGTCGGCGCCCGCGGCGAGCAGCACGTCGGCCTGTTCGAGCACTTCGGCGGTGGCGATGATCCTGGCCGTCGGGTTGAGCCCGCGCAGCAGGCGCACGAGCTTCTCGTTGGTGGTTCCCTTCAGGATCGAGTCGGGAAGCGTGCAGACGAGCACGCTCGCCTTGTCCACTCCCGCATGGAGCAGCGTGTCGCGCTGGCTGATGTCGCCGTACACGACGCGTACCTTGCGCTCGATCAGGCCGGTGCGCGCCACCGGGCTGAAGTCCACCACGCCCACGTGTTTGATGAGATCGGGTGCGTGGCACTGCATGTCTTCGAGCAGGGAACTCGCGGTGCGGAAGAAGCCGAGGAACAGGATGCGGGAATGGCCGTGTCCGTCTCCTCCGGCGGCGTGCACGTCGTCCGGGCTCTCGAGGTCGCGCACGCCGGCGCGCACCAGCCACGGCGTGAGGCGACGCACGAGGCTGTCGGAATGTGCCATGCCGAACGTGGACACGACGGCCAGCAGCGTAAACGCGAGTGCGACCATTCCGACGGTGGCCGGATGCGCGAGGTGCCCCGAGGCGTGTCCGAGCGCCAGCACCACCAGCGAGAACTCGCTGACCTGGCTCAGGTTGATCGGCGGGATCAGGCTCATGCGCAGTCCCTGGCCGAGGAAGTAGAGCGGCGCGAAAGTCAGCGCGAAGCGGCTGATCACCACGAAGACGGCAAAGACGAGCGCCCAGCCGATGAGCTCGCCCGTCGGCAGCGGGATCTGCATGCCGATACCGACGAAGAACAGCGTGACGAAGAAGTCACGCAGGCTGGTCACCTTGGCGGTCACGTCGAGCGCGTACGGGAAGGTGGACAGCGCGACACCCGCGACGAGTGCGCCCATCTCGCGCGACAACTCGAGTTGCTGGCCGAGCTCGCCGATCAGGAAGCACCAGGCCAACGCGCCAACCTGCACCAGTTCCGGCAGGCGCGCCACGCGATGAAACACCGTCGGCAGCACGTAGCGGCTGACGGCCAGGGTGATGATCACCAGCGCGGCCACGCGCAGCAGCGAAAGCAGCAGCACGGAAGGAGCCAGATTCTCGAGGTTCGGCTGTACCGCGAGGAAAAGGATCACCGCGAGGTCCTGCAGCACGAGCACGCCCAGCGTCACGCGCCCGGTCAGTGTGTCGAGCTCCTGCTTGTCGTAGAGAACCTTGACGATGATCACGGTGCTGCTGAGCGCTGCCCCCACCGCCAGGTAAAGCGCGTCCCACTCGCCGCTGCCCAGGCCGAATCCGAGCATCCGGAAGAACGCGAGGCCGAGCAGCACACCGCCGAAGATCTGCACGAAGGCGGTCACCGTGATGGAGCGACCCGCGCTCGCGATCTTCTTCAGGTCGATCTCCAGACCGATCATGAAGAGCAGGAAGATCAGTCCCAGCTCCGAGATGACCGTGATGCTCTCGGCCGACTCGATGTAACCGATTCCGGCCGGCCCCAATGCGAACCCGCCCACGAGGTAGGCCAGCAGCAGCGGCTGGCGCAGGAACTGCGCGACCAGGCCGAGAAGCCACGCCGCAGCAATGCAAAGGGTGATGTCGTGGATGAGTCCGTGCATGAATGACCCTCGGGCGTTGGGGGAAACGGGGATGCGGCGCGATCGTGAACGTGCAACGCGTGCGCTTCAAGCGTTCGCCCTGGTCGCGTGCAGCAATACGGATGGATGGCGCCGCAGCGAAATGGGCAGCACCCGGCAAACGTGGTAGGGGACGCCGGACAGGTATCCGTGCAAGAGGCTCATCATTTCCTGACCAACCTCGCGCTGGTGCTGTGCGTCGCCGCCGTCACCACGGCCGTGTTCCAGCGTCTGCGGCAACCGATCGTGCTCGGTTACATGCTGGCGGGCGCGATCGTCAGCCCCCACACACCCTTCCCGCTTTTCGCCGACGAAGGGACGATCCACGCGTTCTCCGAGCTCGGCGTGATCCTGCTGATGTTCTCGCTCGGCCTCGAGTTCAGCCTGGCCAAGCTCATGCGCATCGGGCCGACGGCCGGCGTGGTGGCCGTGGTTCAGTGCAGTCTGATGATCTGGCTCGGGTATTTCACCGGTCAGGCGTTCGGGTGGACGACACTGGAAAGCCTCTACGCGGGCGCCCTGCTCGCCATCTCCAGCACCACCATCATCGTGAAGGCCTTCGCCGAGCAGCGGGTGAAGGGTCGGCTGACGGAGATCGTGTTCGGCATCCTCATCGTCGAGGACCTCATCGCGATCGTCCTGCTGGCCGTGCTGACCACCATCTCGGACGGTTCCAGCCTGACGGCGGCAAGTCTGGTGGACACAATGGGCCGCCTCGCGATGTTCCTGGCGGTCGCCGTCGGCGGCGGATTGCTGGTGATTCCGCGGCTGGTGCGCGCCG
>JBHEOD010000001.1:15857-32080 GCA_046261745.1 Binatia bacterium | reverse complement strand
CAGCATCGGCGTCTGCTTCGGCTTCGCGCTGCTGGCCGACATGGTCGGCTACTCGGTGGCTCTCGGCGCGTTCCTCGGCGGCACGCTGGTGGGCGAGTCGGGCCGGAGCGAGCTGATCGAGAAGCTGACCCAGCCGGTACGCGACATCTTCGCCGCCATCTTCTTCATCTCGGTCGGCATGATGATCGATCCGCTACTGGTCGCGGAGCACTGGCCGGCCATTGTGGTGCTCACGGTCATCGTGGTGCTCGGCAAGCTCGTCGGCGTGAGCCTGGGCGTGTTCCTGACCGGCGAGGGCGTCCGCATGTCGATCAAGGCCGGCATGAGCCTCGCCCAGATCGGCGAGTTCTCGTTCATCATTGCGAGCGTCGGCCTTGCGTCGGGCGCCACCGGGTCATTTCTTTATCCGGTGGCGGTGACGGTGTCGGCCGCGACGACGCTGCTGACTCCGTGGCTGATTCGCTCGTCCGACCGCGTGGCCGACTTCGCGGATCGCCGCCTTCCCGAGGCGGCGCAGACGTTTGCGGCGCTTTACGGAACCTGGCTCGAGCAGCTGCGCACGCGGCCGCGCACGCTGACCGTCGGACGCCGGATCCGCCGCCTGGGAGGCTTGCTCCTCGTCGACATGCTGCTGATCGTCGTCGTCGTGATCGCGACGACGGTCTGGGGCCCCGAGCTGGCCGACCTCGTCGAGATCAAGACGCCGGTGTCCGAGGAATTCACCTGGTTCGTCGTGATCGCCGGGGCTTTCGCGTTGATGGTTCCGCTCGGCATCGGGATTGCGCGGTGCACGGCTGCGCTCGCGCGCACGCTCGCGGTGAGCGCACTGCCGCAACCCGAGACGGGAACCGACCTTGCCGATGCACCGCGCCGCGCGCTCGTCGTGACGCTGGAGATCGCCATCCTGCTGCTGGTCGGCGTGCCGCTGGTCGCCGTGACGTCACCGTTCCTTCCTCCGCTGCCGGGCCCGCTGCTGATGGCGATCGTGATCGTGCTGCTCGCGCTCGCGCTGCGGCGCAATGCGAAGAATCTGCACGAACATGCACGTGCCGGGGCGCAGGCCATCGCCGAGGTGATGGGACGACAACTGAAGGTCGCGGTCGCCGGCGCGCCTGGCGCGAGTCCCGACCTGCACCTGCTTCACGACATGCTTCCGGGACTTGGCGATCCTCAACCGATCCGCGTGGCGGCCGATTCCCCGGCGGTAGGCAGGAGCCTTGCCGCCCTGAATCTGCGAGGTCTCACGGGAGCGACCGTGCTTGCGATCATTCGCGAGCATGAGGGCGTGCTGGTTCCGGCGGGCAGCGAGATCGTCAAGGCCGGCGACCTGATTGCGGTGGCCGGCACGGCCGGTGCAATCGAGAACGCGCGCGAGCAGATTGGCGGACCCGTCTCGCGCGAAGCGGCGACGTGACATGGCACCCGATCCGGGGCACATCCACGCAAGCAATTCCCTGGAGTTGACCGTGATGAACCACCTGACATCCGCTCAAGCACGCAGCTTCGCCGAAGGATGGCTTCCGGCGTGGACCGGCAACAATCCGGAACTTCTCGCAAGCTTCTACAGCGACGACGCGTTCTATCTCGACCCCGCCATTCCGGACGGCGTAAGCGGAAAAGCGGCGCTGCTCGCGTACTTCAGGAAGCTGCTGGCCCACAATCCGGAGTGGGTCTGGACGCACCTGGAGGGAATTCCGATGCAGGACGGCTTTCTCAACAAGTGGCGCGCCGTCATCCCCGTGGGCCGCGCGACGCTCGACGTGGTCGGCGTGTGCCTGGTCCAGCTCGACGGCGGGAAAATCCGCCGCAACGAGGTGTATTTCGACCGATCCGCGCTGCTGGCCGAGATCGCCAGGCATCGCGCAGCCGTCTAGCCCCTGTCCGTCGATGCTGCTGGGCAGAATCGGGGCGCGGGTCTCGCGCGAGACCTCAGTGTTTGTCGCGACCTTCACGATCGTGCTCGGCCTCGTGCTGGTGGCGGCCTCGTTCCTGACAGCGCACGAACGCGTCACGCGTTTCGGCACCGCGCTGATGCCCGACTTCGCCGCGATGTACCTCGCCGGCGAGATCCTGAACGACCACGGGCCGACGAGGCTCTACGACTTTCCGCTGCAGGAAGAAGTCAGGCGCGCGCAGTTTCCGCAGTCGCCGGCGGCCGAACGGCTGCCGTATGTGTACGCGCCGTGGTTCGCATGGTTCTGGCGACCGTTCGCGATGCTGCCGTACGAGGCGGCGGGCGCGCTGTGGCTCGCGACCAGTCTCGCGATGATGCTGGCCGGCTTTGCGTGCCTGGCGCGGGCCTGTCCGGAAATCGCGCGGCGGGACATGGCGCTGGTGGCGCTCGTTGCGCTGTCTTTCGAGCCGTTTCTTTTCGAGTGCTGGGCCAACGGCCAGGTTTCGTCGTTCCCGTTCCTGTGCGTCAGTGCGGCGCTTGCGCTCGAGCGAAGCGGCCGGCCCGTGGCGGCGGGCATGGTGCTTGCGCTGCTAACCTACAAGCCGATGCAGCCGCCGCTGCTTTTTGCACTGCTCCTGCTTGGCGCGCGCTGGCGCACGCTGGCCGGCATCGCCCTTGGCGGCCTTGGGCTCTTCGCAATCAGTGCTGCGCTGCACGGTCCGGCCATTGTGATCGAGTATCCGCAGCGGCTTCTCGAGTACGGCCGCCTCGTGTCGCCGTCCGATAGCGGCGGCGCGCAACTGCGCCTGTGGAAGTACACGGACCTTCAGACGGCCGCGCGTCTGCTCGGTCCTCCGCTCGAGTCCATGGCGCTCGTCGTCGCCGTGCCGGTTGCTCTTTATTTCCTCGGCGCGCTCGTGCGGTTGTGGCGGCGAAGCGGCGACGGATGGGCGGATTCCACGCGTCACGCGTGGGCGGCCACTCTGGTGCTGCTGCCGGTTCTCAACTTCTACTTCGCGGTTTACGACGTGGTGATCGCGATCCCGGGTGTGCTGCTCGCGGCGACGCTCCTTGTGCGTCGCGACCGATTGAGCGCGCCAGCGGTACCGGGGACGAACCACGGCGGCGAAGCGGCCACGCCCGTGCAGCCCTCCGGCCGGTTGCCGGATTCCTTTCTCGGCGTGGTTGCGCTCGTCTACCTCGCCGGATTGCTGACGCCGACCTTCGGCGCGATCCGCGTCAACCTGCTGACGCTCGCGCTGCTGGTGCTCGGCTGGTACGTGCTGCGCATTCCCGGGCAGGATGGTCCCGCGGCGTCCGCCCGTCAGCTCGCGTAAGCATACTCGCCGCCCTTCTCGAGCGCGCGCCTGTAGGCCGGCCGGGCATGGATCGTCTCGAGGAACTTCATGAGATGCGGCCGGCTCGTGTCGAGACCGCCGCGCGATGCCGCTGCCTCGAGCGGAAAGCTCATCTGGATGTCGGCCGCCGTCATCTCGCTGCCCGCGAACCACGCGCTCTTGGCCAGCTCGCCTTCCATGTAGTCGAGGTGTCGCTTGAGTTGCGGATCGATGAACGACGTCATCGCGGTGGATACGATTTTCCGGACGATGGGCTTGACGAAGAACGGAACCGGCGCGCCCTCGATGCGCGTGAACACGAGCTTGAGCAGCAGCGGAGGCATCGCGGAGCCCTCGGCGTAATGCAGCCAGTACGTGTAGTGCAGCCGCTCGGGAGTGCCGGCCGCCGGGATCAGTCGTCCGCCGCCGTACTTGCCGACCAGATATTCCACGATGGCGCCGGACTCGGCGACGGTCTCCCCATCGTCGGTGATCACCGGCGACTTGCCGAGCGGATGAACGGCCGTCAGCGACGGTGGCGCCAGCATCGTCGCTGCATCGCGCTCGTAGCGCTTCACTTCGTACGGAACACCGAGTTCCTCGAGCAGCCAGAGCACGCGCTGGGAACGCGAATTGTTGAGATGATGCACGACGACCATGGGATCTCCTTGCTGGCGGTTGCCCTCGAGGGGGCTACCCTTCTTCCTGCAGAATGACGGTTTCGCGGTATCCGCGGCTGGTGACGGAGAAGACCATGGCGGCCATGGTCATGAAACCCGCGAAGAGCAGGTAGTAGCTGGTTTCGCTGATGCGCGACGCGCCGTCGGCGTCCTGGAGCAGCGCATTGACGGCCGACGTGAGCAGGTTGCCGGCCGTGATCGACAGGAAATAGAGCGACATCACGAATGACTTGAGGGTGCGCGGCGCCTGCGTGTACGAGAACTCGAGGCAGGTAATCGAGACCAGCACCTCGGCCGACGTGATGATCACGTAGGCCAGCAGTTGCCAGCCGATCGACGGGGCGAGGCCGGCCGCGATCTGGGACTGCGCCCAGGCGGGAATGAGAAAGGCCGGAACCGCCAGGAACAGTCCGCAGACGATCTTCCCGCGCGCCGTCAGCGGCACGATTCGCGTGGCGGCCGGATAGATCACGCTCGTGAACAGCGGAATCAGCATCAGGACGAGCAACGGATTGACCGCCTGCACCTGGGCCGGCAGCCACTCGATGCCGAGGAAGTTGCGGTTCATGTGCTCGGCCTGCTGCACCCAGGCCGACGCCGTCTGGTCGTAGAGCGACCAGAACACCGCCACGAACACGTAAATGCCGGCGAGGCGGCCGAGGCTGCGGCGGATCTGCGGTTCGCGCAGTTCATCGAGGAAGCGGTTGCCGGCCGGCGGCACGTGCACGAATCGATGGCGGCCGAGCCAGAACACCCACGTGGCCAGCAGCATGAGGGCGCCCGGCACGCCGAAGGCGACGTGCGGCCCGGCATGGTCGAGAAGCCACGGCGTGAGCAGGCTCGAGACGAACGCGCCGAGATTGATGGCGAGATAGAACCAGCCGAACACTTTCGAGAGAAGGTGCGCGTTGCCGGCGCCGAACTGGTCGCCGACGTGCGCCGTCACGCACGGCTTGATGCCGCCCGAGCCGATCGCGATCAGTGTCAGGCCTATGGCGAGGCCCAAGCGCGTGTCGTCGAGTGCGAGAGCGAGGTGCCCGGCGCAGTAGACCATCGACAGTGCGAGGATGGTGCGGTACTTGCCGAGCAGCACGTCGGAGAGCACGGCTCCGAGCAGCGGCGTGAAGTAGACCGCACCGGCGAAGAGGTGGAACCACGCGCGCGCCTCGGTGTCTTCCATCGGGGCGGGCGCGCCGCTCGCATCCACGAGGTGCTTCGTCATGAACACCACGAGGATGGTGCGCATGCCGTAGTAGCTGAAGCGTTCGGCGGCCTCGTTCGCGACGATGTACGGGATGCCCGGCGGCGTCTCGGTGGAGGGCGCCGGGGCGGTACGGTAAGCAGTGCCGGGCATCGGCGCCGAGCTTAGCAGACGTCTCCGCCTCAAGCGGCACGAACCCAAAAATGGGGTCTGACCCCAATAAAAGAAAAAAGGGGTCAGACCCCATTTTTTTGCGCGGGCTCCTCGCGCGGCGTGTTCGCGCAGGATGGCAAGGCCGGCGTCAACACAAGAAAAGGGGTCTGACCCCATTTTCTTTGCAAGGCGGGGGTCGAGCGGATAGGGCCGGTGTCATGCGATTCGGACTGTTCGGGATCAACTTCGGGGCTTGCGCGCATCCCGCGACGGCCGTGGCGGTGGCACGGGCCGCCGAGGCTGCCGGCTTCGATTCGCTGTGGACCGGCGAACACGTGGTGCTTCCCGAGCCGCAGGTGCCCCCTTCGCCCGTTCCGTCGTCGGTTCCGTTCCTCGATCCCGTCGTGGCGCTGACGGCTGTGTCCCAGCACACGACCGGCGTGTTGCTCGGCACCGGCATCATCATCCTGCCCCAGCGCAATCCGCTCGTGCTCGCCAAGGAACTTGCCAGCCTCGACGTGATCTCGGCCGGTCGCCTCGTCTTCGGGGTCGGCGTGGGCTACCTCGAACCGGAGTTTCGCGCTCTCGGCATCCCGTTCGAGGACAAGGGCGCGCGCACGATGGACTACCTACGTGCGATGCAGGCCGTGTGGAGCCAGGACAGGCCTGCCCACGAAGGGCGTTTCACGAGCTTCTCGGGAATCGATGCGCAGCCGCGGCCGGTGCAGAAGCCGCATCCGCCGATCGTGTTCGGCGGGCACACGCCGCCGGCTTTCCGCCGCGCGGTCGAGATCGCCGCCGGCTGGTACGGATTCGCGCAAGACGTGGACGCAACCGCCCACTGCCTCGAAGGCCTGCGTGATGCGGCGGCGCGCAAGGATCGTCCGCCCGTGCTCGGGCGCCTCGAGGTGAACGTCACGCCGCCGGCTGGGCTTCCCGATGCGGACACCGTCAAGCGCTACGCCGACCTCGGCGTGGACCGGCTGATTTTGCTGCCTCGCGCAGCCACGCGCGACGACCTGCTTCGCTACGTGGAAGACGCGGCTCGCACACTCCTTCGCTAGCGCGCGACCAGTAACTCGCTCAGCAGTTCGTCGCCGAGCGGCCACGGTCCGAAACCCGCATCGGCGTTGAGATGGCCCGCGTTCTCGACGAGAACGAGCCGGCTTCCCCAAGCCAGCGCGAACTCTTCACTGCGCTCGACCGTCGCGTACGGATCGTTCGTGCTCGCGACGACGATGTTCGGAAACGGAAGCGGCGTGCGCGGACACGGGATCCAGCCGGCATCCTCGAGGAAATCGACCGGCGTGCCGTCGGGCAGCTCGTTCTCGAGATCGGCCGGCGCCACCAGGAGCGCGCCGCGGATTCCGCCGCGATGCGAGTGCGCCGCGGCCCAGTGCACAATCGCGACCGAGCCGGCGCTGTGGCCCACCAGTACGACGGGCCCGTCGATCACGTCGAGAGCGCGAGCGAGGCAGGCGACCCAGTCCGCACGAACGGGGTAGGTCCAGTCGTCCTGCACGACCCGGCGCGCGCCCGGATGAGCCTGCTCCATTCTCGTCTGCCAGTGCGCGGGGCCGGAGTCGCCGACGCCGGGGACGATCAGGACGGTGGCGGGTACGGTTGTCGTCATCGATGCCTCCAGCGACGCTCCGCGAAGGGCGAGCCGCGGGAGGGTAGCCGACCCGTCGCGTACATCGAATAGCGCCTCCTGCATTGCGGTGTGCGACCGCACGAATCTCGAACGCTCCGCCTGGTCGCGATGCCGCGCGCACGGGTAGAAGCGCTCGCCACCCTGTGCAGCAGATCCGGGCGGAGCTACTGTCGGCTCGTGAGCAACTGCACGCCAAGTGGGAACGCGAATCTCCAGCCGCGCGTCGATGCGTCCTGCACCGCGTGCGGTGCGGCGGACGAGCGAGTGATCGCTTCGGCGCACGAGCTCGAGGTCCAGCGGCGATACCTGAAGCGCTTCCATCGCCGGCGCCTCGAAGTGCGCGGCGGCGACGCACTCGAGGAGCGCGCGGAGTTCACGCAGGACTATGCCACCAACGTGGTGGCCTGCAGGGAATGCGGATTGCTGTACCGCGATCCACGCCCCGGCGACGACGCGATCGCGAAAGCCTACGCGTGCGACACTTACGGCGGCGACCGTCTTGACGCACTGTTCGATTCGCAACTCGAATTGTTCCGGCCGAAGGCGCGAGAGCTTGCGCAGCGGCTATCCGGCGCGAGACCGGGCGTGGTCGAAATCGGCAGCTTCGTCGGCGGTTTCCTCGCGGCGTGCGCGGAACTCGGCTGGGACGCCGTCGGAATCGATCCCGGACACGAGGTGGCCGATTTCTGCAAAGCCCGCGGCCTCACCGTGCATAGAGCGAGCGCAGCAGACTGCCCGATTCCCGCCGGCAGTGTCGATTGCGTCGCGATCTGGAACACGTTCGATCAGCTCCCGGATCCGCATCCCACCCTGCGCGCGGTGCAGGGCTGGCTCCGGCCCGGCGGCCTGCTCGTGCTGCGCGTGCCCGACGGCCGCTGTTTCTCGGCCTGCATGGGAAAACTGCGACGCTGGCCGCCACCGTTTCGCAGCGTGCTGCTGGCCGCGATGGCGTGGAACAACCTGCTGTCGTTTCCGTACCTGCATGGCTACTCGCCCGGCACGCTCGACCGCCTGCTCGGGCTGTACGGCTTCACGCGTGTTCACACCCGCGGTGACGTGCTGACGCGCCTGTCCGACGAACAGACCAGGCCGTGGGCGCGACGGGAGGAGCAACTGCTCAAGGCGGCGTGGATGGTCGGTGTGAAGATGTCGCGGGAATGCGCGCCGGTGGCGCCGTGGTTCGACGCCTACTATGCCGCTCCCCGGCAGGGGCACGAAACGATTGAAGAGGATTGCGCGTGAACGCTGCCGGGCTTCCAATGGCGCGATGACGTCCTGTACCCGCATGCGATTGCTGATCGCGGCCGTCGCGGCCGCCCTCGCTCTTCCCGCCGTATCCGTTGCAGCGGTGACGACTGTTCGCGTCGTGAGCGGTCTCGATCGCCCGGTCTTCGCGACTTCGCCGCCCGGAGACGATGCGCGCTTGTTCATCGTCGAGCAGCACAGCGGCCGCATCCGCATCTTCAATCTCGCCGCGGACACCATTCGGGAAACCGATTTCCTGACGATCGCCGGCCTCGCGCAGGGCAGCGAGCAGGGCCTCCTCGGACTCGCCTTTCATCCCCACTACGACGAGACCGGCTACTTCTACGTGAATCTCACGGTGACGGGCGGCGACACCCAGATTCGCCGCTATCAGGTCTCGGGCGATCCTGACGTTGCCGATCCGCAAAGTGCGCAGCTCGTGCTCGGTTACGACCAGCCGCAGAGCAACCACAACGGCGGTTGGCTCGGCTTCGGTCCCGACGGCTACCTCTACGTTTCCTCGGGCGACGGCGGTTCGTCCAACGACAGCGGTACCGGACACACCGCCGGCATCGGCAACGCGCAGGACATCACCGACAACAAGCTCGGCAAGCTGCTTCGCCTCGACGTCGACGGCGACGATTTTCCTGTCGATGCCGCGCGCAACTACGCAATCCCGGCGGACAACCCGTTCGTCGACGTGACCGGCGACGACGAGATCTGGAGCTACGGCCTGCGCAATCCGTGGCGCGCAAGCTTCGACCGTGCGACCGGCGACCTCTACATCGGCGACGTCGGGCAGAGCCAGCGTGAGGAGATCGACGTCCAGCCGGCGGCTTCGGGCGGCGGCGAAAACTATGGCTGGAGGCTGCGCGAGGGAACCATCGAGACGCCGGACGGCGGCGGGCCGCGTCCGGCCGGTGCGATCGATCCGATCTACAACTACACGCGCGGCGACGGTGACTTGCAGGGGTTCGTGGTGACCGGCGGCTATGTGTATCGCGGGCCGATTGCCGAGATCCAGGGACACTACTTCTTCGCGGACTACGCGACGGAGCGTATCTGGTCGTTGATGTTCGACGGATCGGATCCCGCCGATTTCGACGGCGGCAACTACACGCAGCTGACCGATCGAACGACGCAGCTCGCACCCGGTTCGGGGCACAGCATCAACGAGATCTCGTCGTTTGCCGAGGACAACGCGGGCCGTCTCTATATTGTCGACCTCGGGGGTGAAATCTTCCGCGTCGTCTCCGCCCAGGCGACCACGACGACGAGCACGTCCACAACGACGACGACCGCACCGCCCGACACCTCCACCACGACCACGACCGCGCTGCCAACGACGACCACCACGTCCACGCTGCCGGTCGGCGCAGCCTGCGGTGATCCGGTCGGTGGCCAGGGCGTGACGGCCGCCGACGCGCTGTTCGTGCTGCGCACGAGCGTGGGCTTGCAGACTTGCGCGCTATGCGTGTGCGACGTGAACGACAGCGGCGACGCGACCGTTGCGGACGCGCTCGCGGTGCTACGCGTCGCCGTGGGCCAGCCGGTGCCGTTCCACTGCCCGGACTGCTGATCCCGGGAGAACCGTACGCGCTACCAAGGCGGCTAGCGCTTGAAGATCGACCCGAAGAACTTCCCCACCTTGTTGAACACGTTGGGCTTCTTCTCTTCCTTCGCGCGCGCCACCGGCGCCGTGCTCTTCCAGCCTCCCCAGTTTCGGTTCGTCCCGGACGCGACTTCGGCGCCGCCGTGACTCGAGCAGTGGTCAGTCGGCGCGGTACCGGCGAGGAACGGCAACGTGATGCGCCCGGGGCAAGACGGCGTGGCCAGCGCGCCCGTTTCGGGGTCAATGCTCGCTTTCACGATTCCGGCCGGTTCCGGAAAGTCCGCGAGCTTGCCCGGCACCGACGATTTCATGATGCCCACCCACGCCGGCAGCGCTGCCTGCGCGCTGGTCAGCCCGAGGCTTTGCGGCGCATCGAAACCGAGCCACACGCCGCAGACGATCTGTGGTGTGTACCCGACGAAGATGGCGTCCCTGTAATCCTGCGTTGTGCCCGTCTTCCCGGCGGCGGGAAAATCCAGTCCGAGCCGGCCTGCGCTCGCGCCGGTTCCGGACTTCATCACCGACTTGAGTGCGCTCGTGACGATGTACGCGACGGCGGGATCGATCACGCGGCTGTCCGCAGCCTCGTGCCGGTAGATTTCGCGATCGTCGACGTCGACGACCGCCTCGATGGCATAGGCCGGCGCCCGCACGCCGGCATTCGCAAACGGCTGGTAGGCGGCGGCCAGGTCGAGAAGCGTGGTTTCCTCGGCGCCGATCGCGATCGGCAGCACGGCTTCGAGATGCTGCGGGATTCCAAGTTCGTGCGCGGTGCGCACCATGAGCGGCGCGCCCAGGCGGCTGCCGATGTACGCGGCCGGAATGTTGAGCGATTGCGACATCGCCTTGAGGGCGGTCACCTGCGTGTCGGCATGGCGCTCGTAGTTCTCGGGGCTCCAGCCGCCGAAACTCATCGGCTGGTTCGGCAGCATCGACGCCAGCGTCAGCACCGGAGAGACCGTGGCGCGCGCCGGATCCATCGCCGCCAGATAGACGAACGGCTTGAAGGCCGAGCCCGGCTGGCGAAGCGCGGACGCGGCGCGATTGAACTGGCTGACGGAGTAATCGCGCCCGCCCACCAGCGCACGGATGGCGCCGGTCTCCGCGTCCAGCACGACGGCCGACGTCTGCAACTTGTTGGCGTCGGCTGTGCGCCGGAGCCCGCGGAAGTTCTTCTCGAGCCTGTCGACGTTCGCCGTCAGCGCGTCCACGGCGTCCGCCTGGATCTCGGTGTCCAGCGTCGTGAACACCTTGAGGCCGGTCAGGTTGCCGTCGAAGCCGGGCGTGCGAGCGAGCGTGGAGATCACGTAGTCGCTGAAGTACGGCGCACGCCGCAGTCCCGGCGGCTTGGTCAGCTTGATCGGCGTGGCGATTGCGGCGCCGTAGGCCGCGTCGTCGATCACGCCGTCGCGCTTCATCACCGCCAGCACGACGTCGCGGCGGCGCGTGCTCGCCTCGGCGTAGCGGCGCGGGTCGTACATGGTCGGCGCCTGAACCATGCCGATCAGGGTGGCCGCTTCGGCCGGGGTGACCTGGCCGAGATCCTTGTTGAAAAAGTAGCGCGCGGCCTGCGGCATGCCGTGGATCGGCGCGCCTTCGAACGCGCCCATCGACACGTCGTTGATGTAGCGCTCGAGAATCTGGTCCTTGCTCAGTCGAAGCTCCAGCACGATGGCTACGGCGAGTTCGCGCAGCTTGCGCTCGAACGTGCGTTCGCGCCGTTCCATGAACGTACGCGCCAGCTGCTGTGTCAGCGTGCTCGCCCCCGCGGCCAGGCGTCCTTGCTTCAGGTCATGAAGCGCTGCTGCGGCGATGCGGACCGGGTTGAAGCCCGGGTGCCAGTAGAAAAACTGGTCTTCGGTGGCCAGCAAGCCGTCGACCAGGTACGGCTTCTGGTTGGCCAGCTCGATCTCGACGCGCTCGGCCGATGTGCCGGCGATGAGGCGCCCGATGGCCTGGGGCTCGAGCATGGCGGTGGTGGCCGCGCCGCGGTCATCGCGGATCGCAACGATCTCGCCACCGTCGAGCAGCAGTTCCACCCGGCGCGAATCGAACCGCTTGTCTCCCTGGCGAAACCCTCGCAGGTAGATCGCGATGCGCGACGCCGACTTTGCGTACTCGCCTGGAGTGCGCGCCTCGGCCAGCGGCGAATAGCTGAGCGAGGTCAGCCGTTCGAGGAGGCGGCTGTGGGCAACGTCATCGCCGATGCGGATGGCGTGCGGAGCCGACAGGATGGACGATGACAGCGCGGCGCGCCGCTGGGCGAGCATCGTGGAGATCTCCGAGTACAGCGAGACGAGGTAGGCGCCTGTTGCGATGGCCGCGACACCGAGCGCCGCGAGCGCAAAGGTGCGCACGCGGCTTTTTCGTTTCGGCTGCGCCTTCGAAGGTCGCTTCCTCGCCGGGGGTGCTTTTCGTGCGCTGCCTGACTTCCCACCAATGCTGCCACCCATGCCGCCACCCATCCTGGCGTTCCGCCGCCCGTCTTCTCATCGCCCCAACTTGCCGCCTGGATTCCGGCCGCGCCGGGCCCGCTCCGCGCCCGTTACGTCCTCCCATCCTTACCGTCCCCGCGGCGAGCGTTCCACGCTGCCCGGGAGAATATTGCCACGTTCGCAGTCGCGCGCTGCGGAGGAGTCGCCGGTTTGTTAGGGCTGAGGCTCGAACCGTGGCTCACACAGTAGGGTACGACCCATGACGAGGGTGGTCGTGGCGAACAGCAGTCGCCGTTCCTCGACATCGATCTGTCGGCACTCACGCGGAGGATCTCTCCATTCGAACCGATTGATCCCAAACACTCGAGTTGTCGTCCGCACGCGTGCATAAGGGGCCGCGTCACCCCCCGTCACCTGGACTGTATTTCGATAGTTCCGCGGCAAGGAGGGCGTGAACGGATAGACGGTATTCGGCATCGCGACAAATGGACGAACCGCCCATGCGGCGGGAGCCGGTTGAATAACAACCTGCCTGCGAGCGAGTTCGCCCAGACTGAAACCCCAGAAATCCGTTTCGAAATTCCGACTCGGATCGAGGTGGCGTCCGAGTTCGTTGTAGTAGCTGTACTGGTAAGGATGAAGGCGCCATGCGTCCACGACCACCGCTACGGCGCTAAGGGAGAGAGCCAGCAGCGCCGAGGCACGCAGCACGCGGGGCCACACCAGACTTCGCTGGAGGAAACGCGCAAGGCCAAAGGCCGCGATGACGCAGGCCGACGGTACGATGAAGAGGAAATGGCGCTCTGCATCATAGAGCGCCGCTCCAGTGCCGATTGCGATGATTGGAAACGTCAGCAACTGGCTGGCCACCACTCCAAAACGAATGACGTACGTCCTTGTGCTCGCGGCCGCCGGTTCGTCGTGGAGGGGAGCCGAGAACCACGGCGCACGGAACAGTTCGACGATGGCCCATGCGAACAGGAAGAGGACGACAGCCGGTGTCGTCACCGCAAACCATTTTGGCAGGTAGTCGGCCGGCGTGTGGATAGCGGGAACACATTCCCCCCATGAAACCGTGCAACGTTCCCACGGGTACTGCCCGAAAAGCCCCAGCGCTCCCTGGATCCAGCTCGAGGGGTTGCCCCACGCCGCCGGCGTCAAGGCGACCGCAATTGCCAGCGCGAGAAGCGGGGCAACGATCCATGCGAACCGCAGTTTCCTGTCCGAAACGGAGTCCTCACGATGGACCCAAAGGGAGACCACCCCCGCGAGGAACATGGGCCACATTGCCGCGACCCCGGGAGCCTTGATCGCCGCCAACAGCCCGCCGAGCAGGACCACGTTCAGAGTGGCACGGCGACTCGCGGCAAGCTTACTTGCCGTGAGCGCATGAGCTATCTGCCAGGTCAGCAGCGTATAGATTGCGGCGAAGGGAATATCCTTGAGGTTGAAGAACGCGTGCCCCATGAAGCGCGGGTAGAGCAGCAGCAGCACCGGAGCCGCGAGCGAAGCGATCGGACCACCCGGCCATTGCATGGCCATGCGCCTACAGCCCCACACCGCGACCACGCCGAAGGCAAGAGCGGTGGAGTGGAACGCGGCCAAGGCCGAGTGGTCGTACTGCCACAGCGTAGTGTCTTCCCCGCGCAAGAGTTGAGCGGTTCGCCACAACAGCAGCCCGGGCAGCTTGTTGACGATGCCGTAGTACTCCTGCTGCCCACGGAAATCACTGACGAACAACCCCTGCGGCTCGCTCCGCCCGGAAGTCGCCAGCTCCATGTTCGCGCGCAGGGACTGCAACTGCGGATGCTCGTCCCACGTCAACCCGTGTGTGAGCAGGCGCAGAACGTCGCCGCCGGCCGCAGCGAGCACGAGCCCCAGCAGCACAATGACAACCGCCGCGCGCGCCAGTCGCGATGGCGTCCTGCTTGCCTTGGGCACATTCATCCCGATCGGGAACTACACGTTTGAGTCCCGCATCTCCAATCATTACTCTCTTTCGGAGATGCGAAGGATGAGCAGCCTCGCGGAAGGCGCAGCGTTCGCGGCGATCGTTGCGCTTGCCATATGGCTGCGGTTGCCTGGAGAGCCCCCCGCACTGTTGTGGCTCGACGAGGCTTGGCGAGTCCGACAAGCCCTTGAAGGCGGCGTCTACGGCGTCCTGCTTCTATCGGAGAAACTGTTCGTTCAGGTCGGGTTTTTCCTGTCCGGCATGAACGAAGCCGCGTTTCGAATCTGGCCCATCATCGGAACTCTTCTTGCCATGGCTGCGGTGAGCAGCCTTCGTGGCGCGATCTTTCGCACGCCGCTGTGGCTATGGGTTTGTCTGACCTATGCCTTGGCGGGCAATTTCGTGATGCACTCCAGAGAGTTCAAGCCTTATGGAATGGATCTCGGGCTCACGCTCGCGTCTGTCGCGACCGCCGTTGCTGCAACGCGTAGCGGCTCGCAATCGCTCAATCGGTGCATGGTGGTGTCCGGTTTGACTGCTGCGGCTACGGCCGTTTTTCCTTTCGTCCACGCCGGCACTTCGCTGTTTCTCTTGACACGTCGCCGGTTCTCGGGAGCGGAGCTCGCCAAAGCGATTGTTGTCCCGGGTGTCGTATTTCTCTGCGTCTACGTCGGTTTCCTCAGCGGGCAAACCTCGATCGAGTCCACGACAAAGTTCTGGGCGGCACTTTATCTGACCGATATGGAGAGCGTCCGCCGCATCGCCGAGAAGGCATGGACTACCGGTCCTTCCTACAGCCTCCTCGGCGCCTGGCCGCTTTGGTTGTGCACGTTCGTACTGGCTCCCGTCGCGTCGCTGTGGCGGCGCGACGGGTTCTGGGCCTTGCTGCTCGGGCCGTTCCTCGCGCAGGTCGTGTTCGCGGCCGCCGGAAAATATCCCCTCTTCGATCGGCCATCCTACTATTTCTACGGGCTGGCGGCGCTCGCCGTACCTTACACAGCCGACGTATTGCTCTCCTTCTGGAAGCGGGAAAACGCTCGTGTGGTGTTGGCGTGGATCCTTCTCGTCGGTGGCGCAGGCTGGCTTGCGTGGTCCGGCCAGGCGGACAGCCAGCGTGCGAATGGCCTTCGCTGGCCGTTGCGACCTGATGCTCGCGTCGTGCTCGAGATTTTGGCTCGCGACTATGTCGACGGCGACCGGCTGTTCCTCAACGATGGCAGCGTGCACACCTTCGCGTTGTATGCTCCGGCTTACTTCCCGGCAGGCTCGCCGCTGCGCTCGCAAGAGACGGACTGGCGAACTGTCCTTCGAAACCGGAGTATCACCGAGCTCTGTTCTCATCTCATGCTTCGTGCGGGAGATCTCGAGGCAGGTCAGACGGTGTGGTTCGCGAGCGCGCACACCGGCTATGCAGCCCGCTACTACAACGAGTTGCTGAGGCGGGTCGGGAAAGTCGAGATTCTCGTCGATGAACGAGCAGCCTGCCTCGTGCGCGTTCGGCTGGATTCTCCGATGCGCAAGTTACAGCCCCTTTGCCAGGAAATGTGGGATCGCGCGTTCCCGAAGAAGTAAGCATTTATCGGAGACCTCGCGGGCTGCAGCGATAAAAGACGGGCTCTGCGCGGAATTTAGCGCTAGGTGGCTGATGCGGGCGGTTGGCTGGATGGCCTCAGGGATACAGTCCGCGCAGCTTGCGTGCGTTCAGGATGCGTTCGCAGGCCACCGCGAACGCGGCCGTGCGCAGCGTGATCGCGCATTGGTCGGCTTTCTCCCAGATCTTGCGCAGCGCATCGACGAGGATCTTGTCGAGACGCACGTTGATCTCGTCCTCGGTCCAGAAAAAGCTCGAGAAGTCCTGCACCCATTCGAAGTAGCTCACCGTGACGCCGCCGGCGTTGCAGATCACGTCGGGCATCACGAGCACGCCGCGTTCGGACAGGATGTCGTCCGCCGCGGAATGCGTGGGGCCGTTGGCGCCCTCGAGCACGAGCCTGGCGGTGATGCGGCGCGCGCGGGCCACGTCGATCTGGCCCTCGAGCGCGGCGGGAACGAGGATGTCGC
>JBHEOD010000001.1:0-15847 GCA_046261745.1 Binatia bacterium | reverse complement strand
CGCACGGCACGTCCCAGAACGATTCGTCGTCGATCACCCTGGCGCCGCCGCCCGTCTCGGCGAACGAACGCACTCCGTTGTCGCGCCGGACCACCGCCATCAGCGCGGCCATGTCGATCCCGTCCTCGTTTACGATGGTGCCGGTGTGGTCCTGGATCGCGATGATCTTCGAGCCCGCGCCGCAGAACATCTCGGCCGCGGCCGAACCCACGTTGCCGAAGCCCTGCAGGGCCACGCGCGCGCCGTCGAGAGCGATGCCGAGGCGCCGCGCGGCCTCGCGGCCGGTGACAAACACGCCGCGGCCGGTTGCCTTGTTGCGCCCGAGCGAGCCGCCGAGTTCGATCGGCTTGCCGGTCACAACGCCGGTGGCGGTGGTGTGCGAGTTCATCGAGTAGGTATCCATGATCCACGCCATCACCTGGGCATTGGTGTTGACGTCGGGCGCCGGGATGTCCTGCTGCGGGCCGATGATGATGCCGATCTCGCTCGTATAGCGTCGCGTCAGCCGTTCGAGCTCCTTCATGGAAAGCAACGCCGGATCCACGCGCACGCCGCCCTTGGCGCCGCCGTAGGGCAGGCCCATCGCGGCGTTCTTGATCGTCATCCACGCGGACAGCGCCATCACCTCTTCGAGCGTGACCTCGGGATGAAAGCGCACGCCGCCCTTGCCGGGGCCGAGCGCCAGGCTGTGCTGCACGCGGTAGCCCTCGAAATGGCGGACGGTTCCGTCGTCCATTTCGATCGGGATGTCGACGATCAGCGCCCGCTTCGGATGGCGTAGCGTCTCCACCCAGCGTGCGCACTCGCCGAGGTACGGCACGACGCGTTCCACCTGGGCGAGGTAGGTTCCCCACGGACTGTTCGGCGTGGGGTTGATGAACGACAGCGGAGGCTGCGGCGCGCCCGGCCGCGAACTGCTTTCGATCTCGGCGGCGGGCGGGTCCGCATTCATCCGCAAACTCCCCGGGCGACCATCAGCGCGCGACTTTCTCCCGCGCTCCCTGCGGCGTCAGCACGACGACGGGGATCTTGCGCTCGGTCATCTCCTGGTACGCGTTGTAGGGCGGGTAGATCGCGGCCATCTTCTGCCAAAGCTCCTCGCGCCCCGTGTCGTCGCAGGTGCTCGCGATCGCGCCGAAACGCTCGGTGCCGACCTGCAGCTTCACCTGCGGATCGGCCGTCAGGTTGAGGTACCAGTCGGGATGGGTCGGTGTGCCGCCGCGCGACGCGATGATCACGTAGCGGCCGTCTCCCGTTTCTCCGTAGATCAGCGGCACGGTGATCTTCCGGCCGCTCTTGCGGCCCTTGGTCACCAGCAGCAGGCACGGCAGCAGGCCCGGCCCGCCGACCGGCGTGGAATCCCACAGGTGTCCCTCGGTGCCGCCGCTTTCGAGGTAGGTTTTGACGTGGCTCGAGATCCAGTCGGGAAGGTGCTCGGGAACGGTGAAGTCGCTCATAGGCCTCCGGGGTGCGCGAGTCGGGAAATCCTGTCCGAGCAACTGCCAGTTGCGCAGAGACTTTGCATCTTTCCGTGAGAAAAGCGCCGTGGACAAAAAAGCGCCGTGCGAAAAAAGGGCGTAGCGGAGCGGGCAGGCGAACGAAAAGGGCGGAGCCACTTTCGTGACTCCGCCCTTGTTTCGATGAAGGCCCTCGAGCGCCGGCGTACCAGTTGGCAGGCTATGCCCGCGGCTTCTGGTACGGGGCCGGCGCCCGGCTAATACCCGTAATACGGGCGGTAGCCGCCGTAGAAGGCCGGAGGGGCGACGTAAACCGGAGGGTAGTACCCGACGCCCACCGGCGCATAGTAACCGGGGTACGCGATGGTGTTCGCGAGGGCCGCAGCGCCGAACATTGCGCCGGTCACTCCGAGTGCGACCCCCAGGCCGTTGTACCCGCCGTAGTACCCTCGGCCTCCGTAGAACCCGCGGCCTCCGTAGTAACCTCCACCGCGATAGCCACCTCCGCCGTAGTAACCTCCGCCGCCGCGGTAGCCGCCGCCACCGTGGTAGCCACCGCCACCGTGGTAGCCGCCGGAGTAACCGCCTCCGCGATGGCCGCCGCCGCCGTGCCGATCGCCGGCCTCGGCCACCGAGGTGCCCAGAGCCAATGCCATTACCGCTGCTGCGACTATCGTGCCTTTGATCATTTTGTTGCCCTCGTCAGATGCTGATTGGCGAGCCACCCAGCCAACCCGTACCGCTGTGCCCGCACGAATCCGACGCCCGGACGTTACGCTTGTTCATTCTTGTTTTCCAAGTCTCTCTTTTCCCTCTCGCGATGATCGCGGCCTCGACGGCGGACAGGCTCCCCATCGACGACCGGGCACGAGAACGGGACTGGACGGTCAATGGATCTGCGCCGGGTTTGCGCGGGATTTGCCCGGGCAATTCGCTCGCCGGACTCGCGCGGTTGTACCGACACGGCCACTTCTTACAGGCTCGGGCCCGCGCTTGTGCGAAATCATTGCGGCGTGCGGCCGCGGATCGAATGGGGGTGTCCGGGCGCCGCGCGCTCAAACTCCTTCGAAGAAGTGAACCTGTCCGGTCGCAAGATCGTACTCGGCACCGACGACCACCAGTGCCTGCTCCGCAATGAGATTCTCCAGAAGCGGTGAGCCATGGCGAAGATGATCGACCGTCGCGCGAATGTTGGCGCGACCGGCCGCGCGCAACAGGGCTTCGTAGTCGCCGGCGAGATCGGTGTGCATCAGCGGCTCGATGGCCGGGCGCACCGAGTCGACGATGAAGCGCAGGTTCTCCGACTGGGACGGCGGGTGGCCTTCGAGCTCGTCGACGGTGGCCTTGATGGCGCCGCAGAGCGTGTGGCCGAGCACGACGACGAGGCGCGAGCCGAACAGCGATGCGGCGAATTCCACGCTGCCGACCTGGGACGGCGCCACGATGTTGCCGGCTACGCGAATCACGAAGAGGTCGCCGAGGCCCTGGTCGAAGACGACCTCGGCCGGTACGCGCGAGTCCGAGCAGCCGAGGATGATGGCGATCGGAGACTGCCCGGCGGCGAGCTCCGCCCGCCGTGTGTAGCTCAGTAGCGAATCGAGGCTGCGGACGTTGGAGACGTAGCGTTCGTTGCCTTCGCGCAGGCGGCGAAGAACTTCGGGGGCCGGGACGATTTCGGACATGCTGCCTGACTACCAGAGTGCCGGGCCCATCCGAAGTGGTCCGGCCGGTGCGAGTAGGATCGTCGCCGTTGTCGATCGTGAACCGGCTCCTGAGCCGAGACCGGTCAGCGCAGGGCGTAAACGTCGTACGAAACCTTGAGCTCGCCGGTGGCCGCTTCGCCGATGCCGACGCACTGCAGCCGGTTCAGCCACTGGTAGTCGGGGTGGGCGGTCTGGAAGCGCGGCGCCGTCCTCAGTTTGAGCAGCGGCGGCAATTCGCCGCGCACGGCCCTGTCGTAGCCGTCCTCGCCGAGGTCGGCGACGCCTGTGTAGAAAAGGTAGATGAGGGCGCCGTCGTGGGTTTCGATGGTCGTCCGTACATCGAGGATGCCGACGCCGTCGCGCCGGCCCGTGAACCAGTCGCCGCCGCCGGGCAGAACCCGGCCGCGCAGTCGCGGCCCGTCCACCTCTCCACCGGCGGTCGGGAAAATGATGCGCAGGCCCTCCGGGGTCGCACCAACCCACTGCGGAGCATCGAGCGGGATTGTCAGGGAGAAAATGTGCTCCAGCGAGTATTCGTGCATGGACTGCTCCTTTGGCTCATGCCGCCGGCGGACGTGCGGTTCGGCGCGATGCGCGGCGCAAATGTTCGGGCCTGGTTCTACGGCGCGGTCGGTGCCGTTGCCAGTTCCATGCGCATGGCCACACGCCGGTCCATCGGCAGGCCGCGCCGCTTTTCATCCTCGAGGAGCTGCCGGATGGCCGCGGACTGCGCGTCGGTGGTGATCTCGACGAAGCCGAGGCTCGCGTAGAACGGCGCGTTCCAAGCCACGTCGCGAAACGTCGTCAGGCCGAGCGAACGCGAACCGCCGCGTCTTGCCCATTCGACGACAGCGGCGACGAGGGCGCGACCGATGCCACGACGACCATGCGCCGGATGGACATCGATCTCGTCGAGCCAGCTTTCGCCGTCGTCGAGCGTGCTCGCCAGGGCAAAGCCCACGCAGCGGTCGGGGCCGAGCGCAACCCACAGCCGTCCTTCAGCCTGCGCCGCCCGCAGTACGTCGGTGGGCAACGCTTCGTCGAGGAAATCGCCGTCGACGCCGACGCTCGCGAAGATCGCTGCCGCCGCGCGCTCGATGTCGGCAAGGGCGTCGATGTCACCGTGAACGGCCTCTCGGATGGAGTAGTCGGAATGCATCGAGTTCGCTTCGCGTCAGCGCGCCGTGATGCCGCCGCTGTGGTCGGGGGTTGTGCCGGCGTTTACCGGCGGGCGCGCGGGCAGGGAGCGCAGCTTGCGGTCGAGCGTGGCGTAGAGGTCGTGCACCCACGTCGGCTGGCCCGGCATCAACTCGTGCTCGCCGGTGCGGCGGAAGTCGCGCGGCACGATCACGACAGACACGTGCGCGAGGCCCGAATCCGCTGCGATCACGAAGAGATCCTCGGCCGCTTCATCGCCGACGGCGACGCAGCCGATCGACCGGTCGCTGCCGTGAATCATGATCGCGCTGCCCAGCTTCCTGCGGCGGTCGCGTGCGGCCATGCGCTGGTCGTATGCGTTTGGATAATCGAGCCGCAGCGCGACGTGGTAGAGGCTGTTGGGGTTCAGCGCGTCCACGTCGTAGATGCCCTCGGGTACCTGACGATCGCCCTCGCGCAGCTTCGGTCCCGGCCCGCCGCTGGCGGCGGTGATCGGCATGCTGCGCAAGAACGAAAGGCGCTGCGGCGCCGGACCGGCGTACACTTCGACACGCTTCTCGCGCTTGAACACCACGATCTCCACGCTCGCGGCCGGATACGGGATGCCGGCCGCGTCAAAGTCGCGCTTCCAGCGCTGCCGCGCCTTCGGCCCGATCTCGGCGAGGCGCGTGCCGACGGTGTGCTCGCCCCATGGCGTGTAGGCCGGATAAGCGGGCGCCGGGTGCGGCACCACCACGCGGCGCACGCGTAATTGCTGGCGCGGCGCGCAGCTTGCCGCGGTCACGCCGAGCACGACCAGCACGACGAGGAAGTTGATCGTAATGCGCGCGCGCGTCACGGCGGCGATCCCCGTTGCGGAAACTGCCGCAGGCCGCCGGCGAGCACCATCCATGCGAGCTTGTCAGACAAGTCCATGCCCACGAGTTTCTACCACAAGCCTCGCCCGCAAACGCGCGGTGCATCGTCGGCGAAATGGGGTCAGACCCCGTTTTCGGGCCGAACGGCAACGATCGACGTGTGGCGAAATCTGGGTCAGACCCCACTTTCGCACGCAACCTTGGAATGGGCCCAGCCCCGGTTTTTTCCGTAGCCAGTTCGCGCGCCGCAAACAATGGGGTCTGACCCCATTGTTCGGATCAGCGCACGAGGTACACGACGGCCAGGACTGCGCCGATCACGACCATGGTCCAGCGCAGTGCCACCGCGTTCACGCGCGTCGTCATGTGTCCGCCGATCGCCCCGCCGACGAGCGCGCCGACGGCCATGGCGCCCGCTGCTACCCAGTGGATCTGGTCGGAGAACAGGAAGAACACAGCGGCGGCCACGTTGACCACCAGCGCGACCAACTGCTTGAGCGCGTTGATGCGCGGCAGCGGCTCGTCCAGCACCACGCCGAGGGCTGCTACCAGCACCACGCCGAGTCCCGCGCCGAAGTAGCCGCCGTAGATCGCCGCGGTGCCGACCACGAACGGCGCCATGTGCGCGTGTCCGCCGCTGCGGCCGCGCCGGCGTTCGCGCTCGAGCAGGAAAGCGCGCACGCGATCCTGCGACGCCAGGAGCAGCGAGGACACGAGCAGAAGCAGTGGCACCACGTCGCGAAACGTGCGTTCGCCGGTGTTGAGCAGCAGGACGCCGCCGATCAGGCCGCCGACTATCCCGGCCGGAATCAGCATCGCCACCAGCGCGCGTTGTCCGCGCAGCTCTTCGCGCTGCGCGAGCGTCGCGCCAATGTGGCCGGGGCACAGCGCGACGGTGTTGGTGATGTTCGCGGCCAGTGCCGGAAGACCGACGGCAGTCAGCACCGGAAAGGTGATCAGCGTGCCGCCACCCGCCAGCGCGTTGACGGCCCCCGCGACCACGGCCGCGACGGCGACGGCCACGAGTTCGAGGGGCCCGAGAATCTGCGCGTCGACCATCGTCGCTCAGTGACGCGGCGAGGAGTGACGGGCGAGCCGGTTGGCGATGATGCTGTAGACCTCGGGGCAGAAGCCCAGGCCGATGTGGGTCGTGCGGACCTCGACGTGCTCAATGCCGGCGCTGCGGCGGTCGATACACGCTTCCCACGCGACGATTCCGTCGGTCTTCGAAAAGACCGCGGTAACCGGCGTGGCAAGAGGTTTGTCGTAACGGGCATCGACGAGGCGTTCGAGTTCGTCGACGTCGATCCCCTCGCGACGGTAGCGCGCAGCCACCGTCGTGTACTTGGGACCGCCCACCACCGGCGAGCCGAGCGTGATCACGCTGCGGATGAGGTCGGGACGTTCGCGCGCGGCCTCGCGCGCGATGTAGCCGCCAAGGCTCCAGCCCACCAGGTGCACCTGCATGCCGGCCTCGGGCGCGATCGCCATGCCCGCCTGCGGCGAAACTTCCGAGTCGATTCTCGGCGCAATCTCCGAGCCGACCCTCGGCGCAATCTCCTGGATGCGCGCGAGTACCCTCGGCATCAGCTTGGCGACGTTGCCGTGATTGCGCCCCAGCCCCCAGTTCCAGCAGCGATACCCGAGAAGGCGCAGGAAGCCCTGCAGGACCGCGGTGGAAGTTTCGTTGGCGCCGTAACCGGGCAGCAGCTGCACGTTCGCGCCGTTGCCGCGCGGCAGCGTGGCCAGCAGCGGTACGCGCAACATCAGCCGTGCGGGCTCGAACGCACCACGGAACTCGCCGAGCAGCAGGCGGGCGGGAGGGGGAGAGATGTTGCGAACCATCGGCACGAACCGGCTGCACCGTATCCGATGCCGGCTGGGCGGCCAAGGCGGAAGGGCGGTCCCGAAGGCTTCAGGACGCGAGCAGTACCGACACCGGGGAGGCGAGTGCCCGGCCGAGCAGCGCATGCTGGTCGGCGTCGAGGTGAACACCGTCCACCTTGCTCGTGGTCGTGACGCTCGCGGCGTCGAAGAACGCGCAACGTTCGCGCTCGGCCACCGCGGCGTAGCCCGCGGCCATCCCCTCGCATTTGCGAGAGTCCGGAATGATGCCCCAGGTCAGCGAGTCGCCGTAGACGAGGATCTGCTTCACGTAGTGCCCGGCGCGGAGCGCGCGCCGCGCGCGACCCATTCCAGCGCGCTCTCAAGGCGGTCGTTTCCCCAGAAAAGTTCGCCGTCGACGACGAAGCTCGGCGCGCCAAAAATCCCCAGCGCGCCGGCTTCGTCGGTGCGTGCGCGCAGCCGCGATTTCGCTTCGTCGGTTTCGGCCTGGGCGATCAGCGACGGATCCTGCTTGATCGCCTCCAGCACGGAGGCCACCACGGCAGGATCGGAAATTTCGCGATCCTCCGCGAAATTGGCGCAGTAGATCGCGCGCACGAATGACGCGATCCACGGCTGGTCCTCGAAGCGTGCGACCAATCGCGCCGCCAGCAAGCCGTTGCGCGGAAAACGCGACGGGTGCCGCAACTCGAGCCCCTGTTGCGCGCAAATGCGTCCGAGGTCGCGCCACATGTAACGGCCCTTGACCGGATAAATGTTGAACGGCGAGTCGGTCCAGCCCTGGCTCCTGAAGATCGGGCCCAGCAGAAAAGGGCGCCATCGCACGGTTGCGCCCCGTGCGCGCGCTTCATCCTCCACCCGCATGGCCGCGGGGTAGGAGTACGTGCTTCCGAACTCGAACCAGAAGTCCACGTGCATCGAATCCTCCTGGGGCGCCGAGTCTCCCCGAGCGCACCACGCGAGCCATGTCACGGGCGCTTTTGCGCCGCCACTGCTGGCAAGCACAGGCGTGATCCGGCTATGATCCGCCCGAAATCGTCGGAGGGAGGTCCTGTCATGACACGCAACGACACTCGAGCGGTTCGCAGCCGGCTGCGCGCCGGATTCCAGGCGGGCTTCGCGCTTGCTGCTTCCCTGTCGCCTGCCATCGCGTTCGCAGAGACGTTCACCGTGCTCAGCTACAACGTGCGCGGGCTGCCGCCCCAGGTCATCGAGGATCGCACCGAGGAAATTGCCCTGATCGCACCGCGCCTCGAGGACTTCCATACTCCGGGCGGATCGTTCGAAGGCGGCGACTCGTTGGTCGGCCTGCAGGAACTTTTCTTCCAGGACTACTACGACGTGATCACCAATGACTCCACCATCAACTACCTGGACGTAACGGCGAAGGACGTGAGCGGCCCGAACGGGATCGGCGACGGCCTCACCCTTCTGTCCGACTTTGCGATCCAGAACCTCATGCGCACGCAGTGGAACAACTGCTTCGGAACGATGGGCGCCGACGGCAGCGACTGCGATACCAGCAAGGGCTTCACGTACGCTCGCGTCACGCTGGCGGAGGGCGTGTCCGTGGACGTCTACACGCTGCACGCGGATGCCGGTCAGGACGAAGGGAGCCGCGCCGCGCGCCGCGCGAACATCACGCAGCTCATCGATGCGATCAATGTGAACTCGCCGGACGGTACGGCGGTGATCGTGCTCGGCGACACGAACAGCCTTTACACGCGTGTCGGCGACGACAACATCCAGAGCCTGCTGATCGGCGCCGGCCTCACCGACGTGTGGGTGCAGCTTCGTCGCGGCAGCATCGTCCCGGAAGCCGGCGACCCGATCGATGCCGACTGCGACACCAACCCGAGCACGGAGAACTGCGAGCTGGTCGACAAGATCTTCTACCGCGACGGGACCACGCTCTCCCTTGCCCCGCAGAGCTACGTTGTCTTCGACAATCTTTTCTCGGACGAGCAGGGGGACGACCTCTCCGATCATTTCCCGGTGGCCGTCACGTTCGACTACCTCGCCATTGCGACGACGACCACCACCTCGTCTTCCACGTCGACGTCCACCTCGACGTCCACGTCGACGACGCTCGGCGGAGATCGTCCGTGCGGAGACCCGCTTCTGCTGGTCGCGCCGATGCCGGAGGACGTCCTCGAGGGCCGAGCTGTGGTGGCAGGCGACGCGTTGTTCGTGCTGAAAGCCGCCGTCGGAAGCGTCGACTGCGCGCTGTGCACCTGCGACGTGAACGATAGCGGCAGCATCTCGGCGACCGATGCGTTGATCGTGCTCAAGAAGGCAGTGGGGCAGGACATTCCGCTCACCTGTCCGCCCTGCTAGCGAGCGTTCGGCTCCGCAGCCCGGGGCGGAGCCGCGGTGGCAGCGCCGCGGAGGCGAACAGCGCGCGTGGTCAGCCTCGCCGCAGCCACGCGACGAACGCGGCGGCGATGACGAGATCGGGTATGCCGACGACCGTCGCGCTCGGAGGTATCTGGCCGGTCGTGGCGAGCGCGATCAGGAGCAGGCCGAACGTCGCCTTTCCTGCTGCGCCGACTGCGAGGAACGTTCGGTCCACATGCCCCGTCGCCCCCATTCTCCAGTACGCAATGCCGAAGACCAGGATCCACGCCGAGAGGATCCAAAGGTAAAGCGCGTGCCCGCCGGGAAGCCCGAAGAACTCGCGCACCCAGGGGAACGGCGGCGCGAAGATGAGCGCGCCCGTCGCGTTGATCGGGCCGCTCGCCAGCAGCAGCGCGCGCATGCGCGGATCGAGCCCGGAGGGTGCATTGCCGACAGTTGTCGTGCGGGGCATGTCGTCAGCGACCCGCGTCTTCCCAGTGGTCGTGCCGGTTCCGGCGCTCCTGGCGGTAGTTCGTGACTTCGAGGCGGATGCCGTCGGGGTCGACGAGGAAGATCCCGTAGTAGTCCGGGGCGTATTCGGGATACAGGCGCGGCGTGCTCGCCTCGATGCCGGCCGCCGCGAGCTGCTCGGCGATCGCGTCGATGTCGGCTGCGCATTCGACGCGCAGGCAGAAGTGGTGAAGCCCGGCTGCGTAAGGATCGTGCGCGGTGCTCCTGCGTGCCGGTCTCAGCACGAAACCAAAATGACGATTGTACCAGGACGCGTGCGGGTCGCCGCCGATCTCGAAGCTGCCGCTGCGAAAGCCGAGGATCGCCATCACCACGTCGTAGTAACAACGCGATACCTCGAGGTCGCGAACGGCAAGGTAGACGTGGTCGATGCCGATGACTTCGGTCACGGGCGCCTCAGCACCAGGATATGGTTGTTGGCAGGCATCGCGACGGTTTCCTCCAGCTCGAGTCTTTCCCGCTGGGCCGCGCGCACGACCTCCTCGAGGTCGCGCACTCCCCAGGCCGGGTTGCGTGCGCGCAGGTCGCGATCGAAAGCGTCATTGCTCGGCGCTGTGGGCGCGCCGCCGATCCGGTACGGACCGTAGAGCACCAGAACGCCGCCGGGTGCCAGATGCCGGCGGGCGCCAGCCATCAGGCCGAGACACGCCACCCACGGAGCGATGTGGATCATGTTGGCGCTGAAAATCGCGTCCACCGTGCCGACGGGCCAGTCGCTGCCGGCGGCGTCGAGCAGCAGCGGAGCGTTCAGGTTGGAAGTGCCGTCGGCTTCGCGCCACGCGGCGATCGATACGGCGGCGTCGCTGTCGCCGTCACTGGGCTGCCAGGTGAGCGAAGGGAAAGCCGCCGCAAAGTAAACCGCGTGTTCGCCGGTGCCAGCCGCGATTTCGAGCACGGTTCCGTGCGCGGGAAGCACGCGGCGCAGCACCGCGAGGATAGGTTCGCGATTGCGTTCGGTGGCCGGCGCGAACCGGCGGCGATCGATGGAAGATGACGTCACGCTTCGCCTCGCAAGGACCCTTGCCGCAATCGCCGTCGATTGGCGAGCCCCACCGCGCAGGCGCCGGGAAATCGGGGACAGGTACAGGTTTCCCGGAGCGGAAACCTGTACCTGTCCCCGATTTCCGCAAGTCGCCGCGCTCGCCGCTTCGCGGGTAGTCGTGTAGCTTCCCGCGCCGATGGCGACTTCCCGCAAGCGCACGCCGGCTTCCGACGCGACGGCCGCGGCCGCGCCGCCACCCGTCGGGGAAACCCTTCGCATGCGCGACCTCGTGCGCCTCACCGGACTGCCGCGCGAGACCATCCATTTCTACCTGGCGCAGGGCCTGCTGCCCAAGCCCGTCAAAACGGGACGCAACACCGCCGTCTACAGTCCCGAACACCTCGAACGCCTGCAGCGTGTGAAGGACCTCCAGGAGCGCCACTTCCTGCCGTTGCGTGCGATCAAGGCGGTGCTCGAGGAAGGAGCGGGCGGCGAGTTCAGCGAGGAGCAGGAAGCCATGCTCCGGCGCGTGCGTGCGTCCCAGCCGTCGATCGGTTCGCGCTCCGGGGTGCGCGACGTCGGGCTGTCCGCCATCGTACCGTCGCGAGTGTCGCGCGCCGACCTCGAGGAGCTCAGGAAACTGGGCTACGTCACGGTAAGCGGGCGAGGGCGCGACGCGACGGTTTCGGCGGACGACGCCAGCCTGCTCGAAGCCTGGGCGGAGGTCGCCGCGTTGTTCCGGCCCGGCGAGGAGCGGATGACGCCCGATGTGCTCGGCCTCTATGACGATGCGATGGAATCGCTGGTCGCGCGCGAAGCGAGGCTGCTGACCAGGCAGTACGCCGGCCTGCCGGGCGAGCGCGCGGCCGAGATCATCGAAGCCGGCGAGCCGGTGATCCTTCGCCTGCTGGGTGCGTTCCGGCGCAAAAAGATCACGGCCCTGCTCGAAGGGGCGCCGCCGCCGCCACGCTGATCCCCCGCAACCTGTCGATTTCACGCATCGTTTCTGGAGTGCGGTCGGCGTCGGGCAGACCCTCGCGCGGAAACCCCTTGACCGCATAAAGTGTCGAGTGCTACTATACACTCACTGTTGTTTGCCGGAGGGATCCCGTGGGGTTCGCCATCGCGTCTTTTGCCCGGAGTTTCTTTTTCCCGCCCGCCGCCGCGCCGCTTCGGCGCGAGCCCAACCGCCGCTGGAAACGCACGTCGGCCGCGTCCTCGCTGCTGCACCTGAAGGTGGCGGACGTCATCAATGAGACGCCGGACACGCGTACGTTCGTCTTCGAAGAGGAGGGGCTCGCGTATCGTGCCGGCCAGCACCTGACGCTGGTGGTGAACCTCGACGGGCAGACGCACCGGCGGTGCTATTCGTTCTCGAGCTCGCCGGCGGCGGCCGGCCGGTCTTCGATCACCGTCAAGCGCGTCGAGGGCGGCCTGCTTTCGAACTGGCTGCACGATCGCGTGCGCACGGGCGACGTACTGCGCGCGACTCCCGCGTCCGGTCGTTTCACCCTCGAACCCGATGCGTCCGAGTCCCGCCACATCGTGATGGTGGCCGGCGGCGTCGGCATCACGCCGCTCATCAGCATGGCCGAAACCACGCTGCGCGCGGAGCCCGGCTCGCGCGTGACGTTGCTGTACGGCAGCCGAAGCGAAGACGAGATCATCTTCCGAACCCGACTCGAACGCCTTGCAGAGGAGTTCGGCGAACGCTTCGACCTTCGGTTCGCCGTGGACGAAGGGGCGGCCTCGTGGCCCGGACTCACCGGTAAGCTCGGCGGAGAACGCGTTGTTGCCACGCTCGGCCATGCCGGCCCGGCGCAATGGTTCATCTGCGGACCCGAGGCGATGATGCAGAGCGTGGTCGCTGCGCTCGGCCGCGCCGGCGTGGCCGACGAGCGAATCCACCTCGAACGCTTCCAGTACGCCGAGTCTTCGACCGCCCGGATGCCGCAGGCGCCGGCCTCGCTGGTCTTTCGCGCCAGTGGCATGACGATCAGCGCGCCCGTCGGCACCACCATTCTCGAAGCGGCCGAACAGGCCGGCATCGCGCTGCCGTCGAGTTGCCGCATGGGCGGCTGCGGGGCGTGCAAGGTGAAAATCGACGGCCGGGTGGCGTCTGCCGAACCCAACTGCCTCACCGATCAGGAACGGGCCGAAGGCTACGCGCTCGCCTGCTGTTCGTGGGGCGACGGCCGCGTCGAACTGCGCGACTTCTGACAACAGAAAATGGGGTCAGACCCCAATTTCGCAGGCTTGTTGAGCGATCCTCGACATTCCCACAGGAGAACCAGACCATGAAAGATCTCGCCCTTGACCTGATGCCGCAGAGCGCTCGCCGCTACGTGGAAGACATCCTCGACGCCGTCGGCATCGCCGCCGCGGTGGAGAACAAGAAGGTGCTGGCCGGCATGCTGCCGTCGGTCGGCCGCGGCTTCGTGCTCAAGCGCGGCAAGCAGGGCGGCGAAGTGCTCATGCCCGCGCACTACGAGACCAGCTTTGACTTCGGCTACAGCGGCGACTTCCCCGAGATGTACGACCTCTATCGCCGCGCGGTTGCCAACCAGTGGGACGCCGACACCAAGCTCGACTGGTCGACCGACGTCGATCCGGAACGACCCGAGCGGCTGCTCATGCCACTCGAGTTCGTGCCGGTGGCGGGCCTTGCCGAGCACGGCATCCGGCTCGACGCGAAGGAGCAGGGCCGCTTCCTGCACGACTTCACGTCGTTCATCCTGAGCCAGTTCCTGCACGGCGAGCAGGGTGCGCTCTATGCTTCGGCCCAGGTCACCGAGTCGGTGAAGTGGTTCGACGGCAAGTTCTACGGCGCCACCCAGGTGATGGACGAAGCGCGCCACGTCGAGGTTTTCCTGCGCTACATCGAGACCAAGCTCGGCAAGCTCTATCCGATCAACGACAACCTGTTCACGATCATCGATTCGCTGATGTACGACTCGCGCTGGGACATGAAGTTCCTCGGCATGCAGATCATGATCGAGGGGCTGGCGCTCGGCGCGTTCAATACCATGTACCAGTCCACGCGCGAGCCGCTGATGAAGGAAATGCTCAAGTACGTGATCCAGGACGAGGCCCGCCACGTGCACTACGGCGTGCTGGCGCTCAAGCAGCACTACGCGACGCTCAGTGAGGCCGAGATCCGCGAGCGCGAGGACTGGGCCTTCGAGGTGGGGCTGCTGATGCGCAACCGTTTCCTGGCCCACGAGGTCTACGACGAGTGGTTCGGCGGGAGGCTACGCCGCCGTGAGTGGGACAAGATCATGACGGAACTGCCGCTGATGCGCCGCTTCCGCTCGCTGATGTTCAAGCGGCTGATCCCGAACCTCGAGTACATCGGCCTGTTCTCGCCGCGCATCCAGAAGCACTACGAGAAGGCGGGATTGATGGAGTTCGCAGGCGGCCGCAACGCCTCGGAGCTGACCGCCGACGACTTGCTGGCCGACGCGGCGTAGAGAGCTTCGCGGGCAGAGAAGGGGCTCGAGCAAACGAAGGGCTCCCCAAATGCAAGAAGGGGTCGGCCAGGAAACCTGGCCGACCCCTTGCTGCGAGAGACCAAGACGCGGGAGCGTCCTTACCGTTACGGCCTGTAAAAGAATCCCAGGCTGAAGATCACCATGTCGTAGCCCTCGACCTGGCTCAGGGCCAGCATGTAGCTGATGTCACCGGTCAACACGAGGTTGCTGGTGACGTACCAGTCGAGTCCGGTGCCGAAGCGCAGCGCCGGCCCGTCATCGGTCTTCTTGGGGTTGGGCGCCGCCGAGTTCGAGGTTTCCATGTCGAGATAGTTGATGCCGCCGAGCAGGAAGGGCTGGTACTTGCCGGTCAGCAGGTACCCGCGACCATTGAGGCCGACGGCCCAGCCGTTGACCTCGCCGTTCTTGGCATCGAATTCCTGGTAGCGCTCGATGTGAAGATCGGACGAGAAGCGCGGGTTGAAGCGATAGCCGACGTGCGCGTTGAAGCCGCCGCTATTGTCGGTGCTCTGGCCGACGCCGCTGAAGTTCTCCAGCGCGAAGATGCCGCCGACGCCGAGAATGGGCCCCGAACGGGCCGGATCGTTGCTCTCTTCCTCGATGACCTGCCTGCGCGTGGGCTTCTTCGTGGTCAGGTCGCCCATGTCGTCGTCCTGCGCGTAAACCGCCGGCGCGGCGATGAGCAGCGTGGCGAGGGAAAGTACAAGCATGCGTCCGAACTTCATTCGGCTCCTCCTGTTTTTAAAACCGCGGGGGCGTCCCCGTCGGTTACGCGCCGGGCCGCTGCCCGCCGATGTTTGAATCCGGGCTCACGCCCGCCGAATCGTCTGGTTGTTCGTTTTGGTCCTTCGAATCGATGCCGCTCCGGTGGCGCCGTCCCTCCCGCCTTGCCGAACGTCGGGTTGCCTCGGCAACCACGGCGTCTGTGGAGTCTTTTTAACCCATGGGCCCACGGGAGTCACGCCCCGCGAGCCGTCGGATCTTCCACGGGCCGCTCGACGCGGCTTCCGTCGCGCCCGGCCACTCGCCGTCCAAGGATGACGACGTCGCGTTCGATGCCATCGAGCTCGGCCACACGCGGCAACGAGCCCCAACGCTCGAACGCGAAGCTCTCGAAGAGCCTCAGGCTGGCTTCGTTATGACCGAACACAAATCCGAGCAGGGTCCGAAGGCCAAGGCCCGGCGCAGTTTCGATGGCCCGCGAGATCAGGGCCCGGCCGATGCCGCGGCGCTGCCGGCCGGGCGCCACATAAACGCTCAGCTCCGCCGTCGCGCGGTAGGCGGGCCGACCATAGAAGGGCTGGAAGCTCAGCCAGCCGTCGAGATTCCCGTCTTCCTCGGCCACCCACAGAGGATGATGGCCGGGGTCGTGCTCCTGCATCCATGCGATGCGGCTGGCCACGGAGATGGGCTCGGTGTCGGCGGTCGCGCGGCGGGCGGGGATCGACGCATTGTAGATTTCAATGATGGTCGCGAGGTCGGCGGC